>JBMNNX010000201.1:0-12415 GCA_050942745.1 Myxococcales bacterium | reverse complement strand
CGACCATGATGATGTCCTGGTCCTGGCGCAGCAGGTGGCGCAGCGCGGTGGCGAAGTCGAGGTCGATCTTCGGCTGCACCTGGATCTGGTTGAAGCCCTCCCAGACCATCTCGATGGGGTCTTCGATGGTGCTGACGTTCACCTCCGGGCCGGCGAGCACGCGCAGCGCCGAGTAGAGCGTCGTCGTCTTGCCGCTGCCGGTCGGGCCGGTGACCAGAATCAGCCCGTGCGGCCGCTCGATCCACGACTCGAAGGTGCGCAGCTCATCGGGCGTGAAGCCGGTCTGCGACAGGTCCTGGACGGCGAGCTCGGGGTCGAAGATGCGCATCACCACCTTCTCTCCGAAGGCAGTGGGCACGGTCGAGACGCGCAGCTCCACCTCGCGCCCGTCGCGGTCGGTCTTGATGCGCCCGTCCTGCGGCTTGCGCTTCTCGGCGATGTCCATGCGCGAGAGCATCTTGATGCGCGCGACGATGGGCGCGTGCACCGCGCGCGGCACCGTGTGCACCGGGTGCAGCACCCCGTCGATGCGCAGGCGGATGAGCGTCTCCTCGCGCTTGGGCTCGATGTGGATGTCGCTGGCGCGCTGGTCGAAGGCGTGCCGCAGCAGGTACTCGACCGCGGCGACGACCGGCTTGTCGGTCGCGTCGAGCTCGCGGTCGGAGGCCGACGAGAGGCGGACGAGCTGCTCGAAGTTGGAGAGCTCCTGGCCGCCCATGTGCAGGTCGACCGCGGCGGCGACGCTCTTCTTGAAACCGTAGACGTGCTCGATGGCCCGGAGGATGTCGGCCTTCGAGGCGAGCACCGGCTGGATCTCACAGCCGATGATGGAGCGCAGGTTGTCGAACAGCTCCTCGTCGAAGGGGTTGGCGACCGCGACGACCATCACCCCGCCCTGCTTCTCGATAGGCAGCACCGCGTGGCGCCGCGCGAACGGGCTCGACAGCGTCCGCGTGATGAGCGCCATGTCGAGCTTGAGCGGGTCGATCTTCACGAACCGGCCGCCCGAGTGCAGGGCGCAGATCTCGCTGATCTTGTCCTCGTCGAGCACCAGGCCCGGGCGCCCGGGGACCGGGAAGTTGAAGTCGCTCACCACCTCGACCGGCGACAGCTCGTAGCGCAGGCCCTGCCCGCCCCGCTCCTTGAGCAGCCGCAGGCGCACCGAGGCCTCCTTCGCCTGCACGTCGCGGATCTGCGCCGGGGTGAGGAGCTTGTAGGCCCCGAGGGCCTCGAGCACGTATGCGACCGTGAAGTCGCCGCGCGTGCGCGAGCGACCCGTGGGCTGCTGAGCCGGTAGCGGTGGCATCCTGGCCTCTCTCTCCTTCCGCCGTTCTCGGACGGCGCCGCTGGCGCGCCGGGGACGATGGAGAAGAGGCTCGCCTCAGACTGTCGTCAGGTCAACGGCGTTTCGCGCGCGACCTTCGCCCGAAGGGCGCCGCGCCCGTCGCGACCGCCCCAGCCGATGCCCTCGAGCGGCCGGTCGGGCACCTCGAGGCCCGCCGGGCGAAGGTTCGGTCACGGCGGGATGGCGCTCGCTTCTCCTTCGGACGTGCGGATTTCCGCATCCGGCTCCTCGTTTCGCCAGCCGGGCAAGGGAAGCGACGCGAGAGGCGAGGCGTACCTCACAACTGGGTATTCGCCGGGTCGAAACACGCGCCCGCCGCGGCAAAGCAGGCCGGCCGCGCCTCACAACTGGGTATCCGCCGGCCCGGAGCACGCCTCCGCCGCGGCGAAGCAGGCCAGCCGCGCCTCACAACTAGGTATCCGCCGGGTCGAAGCACACATCCGCCGCGGCAAAGCAGGCCGGCCGCGCCTCACAACTGGGTATCCGCCGGCCCGGAGCAAGCCTCCGCCGCGGCGAAGCAGGCCAGCCGCGCCTCACAACTAGGTATCCTCCGGGTCGAAGCACGCGCCCGCCGCGGCAAAGCAGGCCAGCCGCGCCTCACAACTGGGTATCCGCCGGGTCGAAGCACGCACCCGCCGCGGCAAAGCAGGCCAGCCGCGCCTCACAACTGGGTATCCGCCGGGTCGAAGCACGCATCCGCCGCGGCGAAGCAGGCCAGCCGCGCCTCACAACTGGGTATCCGCCGGGTCGAAGCACGCATCCGCCGCGGCAAAGCAGGCCAGCCGCGCCTCACAACTGGGTATCCGCCCGGCAGAAGCACGCGCGCGGCGCAGCCTCGCCTCGGCGCGCGCCGATTCCTCAAGCGCCCGGCGCCTTCGACTCCGCCTGCGCGAAGACCGGGCAGGTTCGCGCGCAGGCGCCGCAGTCGATGCAGGCCTCCTCGTCCACCTCGGGCACGGCGACACCTTCCTGCGTGAGCGCTCCGGTCGGACAGACGCTCAGCGTCGGGCAGCGGTGGTCTTGGGGGCACATCTCGCTACGGACCTGAATCATCGGTTGTTCCTCGGGGAGGCTGCCGGCCCTCGGCGGCGGCGCGCGTTTCGAAAGGTGCGCTCGCCTGGTCCGAGCCAGGATGCGCGCGCCTGGATTCGACCCTCCGCGTCACCGCTTCACGGCGACCGCCTCGAGGTCGGTATCCGCTGCCGCCGACAGAGCAGGTCCCGCAACAAGCCGGGCGAGCGGAGGACCGCTCGCCCGACGAAGAGAACGGGATCTGGAAGGACCTACTCGTCGAAGCAGGCGCCCCACATCCCTCTGCCGGCATCCTTGGCGGCGTCGCGAAGCTCGTAGAACTCCTCGACCCGATCTTTGCCGTTTCCGGTGTCCTCGAAGTACATCACGTCGGCGAAGCCCTTCTCGACGAGCAGCGAGTTGACCTCGCGGCCGTTGACCGAGACGAAGGCGAGCAGCCGTCCGTACCGGTCCTTGCACTCGGTGCCGTACTTGAGCTCGACGACCTGGTCCTTGACCAGGTCCGAGTTGAAGGCCTTGGCCTCCGGCCCGTAGCACTCGACCTCCTTGGTGCTCTCGGGCGTGTCGACCAGCAGGTAGCGCACCTTGATGCCGCCCTCGATCTCGATGGTGTCGCCGTCGGTGACCGCGACCACCAGCGCCGAGCTCGGACCGCAGCGACTCACCTCTTCGCCGTCATCGGGGCCGCAGGCGGCGGCTGCCAGCGCGGCGGCCGCCACCCACGCGATGCGTCTCATTGGCAGGCTCCGTTGGGCAGACCCGGGGTGCCGTAGTCGTCCTCCTTGTCCTCGACGGGATGGCTTGCCCCATACTGCGTGGTGCTCAAGCAGAAGCTGCTCGCCTCGTCGTTGAGCGTCGCGTCGTACTTGCCGATGTCGAGCTGCGTCGACTTGCCCTCAGTGCTGCCGTTGTAGCTCACCTCGTCGATGGGCACCTCGCCCCGCTGCACGATGATCTTGCGCGACTTGTTGTTGGACAGCGAGAGGCCGAGCACGCCGTAGGCATCGGCGATCCCGCCGTTGACCTCCGGATCGGTGTTCCTCACGAAGAGGATGTGGGAGTTGGCGGGCACCCGCAGGCAGTCGGCCGACTCGATCGCGAAGCGACCCGTGCCTTCGTTCCTTATCTCGACGCCGTTCAGATCGAGGTCGCGCTTGACGAACAGCTCCACGTACTCGCCGTAGCTGTCCTCGGCCTTCTTCGGGTTGGGCATGAACTCGGTGATGATGAGGTCGCCGGCTGCCGGCGGGTCGATCGGGCGGCTCTGACCGTTGTCGTTGCAGTTGTTCGGGTCCGGCGGCACCGGGCAGTCTTTGTTCGCAGCGCCCGGAGTCCCGAGGTTGTCGCCGGTCCCGTAGGGATCGACCGCGTCGCAGAAGTTGGCGACGTCGTCGTTGTCGAGAGCGGTCATCTTCTGCGGATCGAGTTGGGCGGCGACACCGTCCTTGGAGGTGGTGTAGGCGACCCGGTCGATCTCGATCTCGCCGCTGGTGATGATGATGACCCCGCCGGTGTTGCCCAGGCTGATGGACACGGGAGCGAAGACGTTGGCGATGCCGCCGTTGATCTCCGGCTCCGACTTGCTAGCGAGCACCGCGTACTGCCCAGCCTCGAGCCGCAGGCAGTTGGCCGTCTTGATGGTGAAGTTCTTGGTGCCGCCGTTGCTGATCACGAGCTCGTTCAGATCCACCGGCGCGAGCGCGTAGACCTCGAACCACTCGCCGTTGGTGTCCTTGATGGGCGCCTTGGGGTTGGCCAGGAACTCAGTGATGACGAGCTCGCCCGGGCTCGGGCGCACGATGGGACGCGCCTCGCCGACGAAGTCGATGCAGGTGCCCTCGGGCGCCACCGTCGCGCAGGCCTCGTTCGCGGCACCAGGCGAGCCGAGGATGCCGGGCACGTTCTCGATGGTGGCGTCGCAGAAGTTCTCCTCGAGATCGTTGACCGCCGAGTCGGGCACAGGGATGCTGCCGCTGAGCAGACGCGAGGCCCCGGGCTTTACCGGGGTGGTGTACTTCACCTCGTCGATCTTCACGGTGCCGCAGCGGATGGCGATGAGGCCGCTCTCGTTGCCGAGCGCGCCGAGCCCGTCGCCGTAGCTGTAGTCGATGTGCGCGGGCAGCGGCTTCTCGACGCTGTCGCCGAGCACGAAGTAGCCGGCAGGCTTGATCTTGCCCTCGGCGATCGTGTGCCGCTTCTCGCGCGACCCGTCGGGCCTGGCGGCGACCAGGGTTAGCCCCTTGAGGTCAACCTCCTTCTTGGTCGCGTTGTAGATCTCAATCCATTCCTTCCCGGTGTCGCTGCCTTCGGCGTCGGCCATGAACTCGGTGATCACCAAGTCGCCGGCGACAAAGTCCTTGCACGCCGAGTCCGGTGTCTCGGTCGTGCCGTCCGGGCCGCAGGCGTACAGGCCGCTGGCGGCGATCGCGAGGAACATCAAGAAGCAGAGGGGGCGCTGAGAGAGTCGATTGGTTTTCATGGCTCCAAGGGTAGCTCAGATAGGTCGTCGAAGTTGAGATCTGCCGGGATGTCGTCGGGGTCTGGCTCGATGGCGCCCGGCGATCGCGGCCTCTCGACGGGCTGGTCTTGCTGCTCGGGCTCAGCCGAGCGGCTGGGATCGGCGGAGACGACCGGGATCGTCTCCGTTGAAGCGTTGCGCGAGGGGTCGGCCGAAACCACCGGGATTTCGGCGGGCGCGGGAGGAGGCGGCGGTGGCGGCTCGACCAGCGGCGAGGCGGTCGGCGCTGCGCCGTCGAAGGAGACCTGCCCGGGCAGCGTGATGATGAACTGCAGCCGTTCGTCTCCGCGGCGCTTGTCCTTGTACTTCCGCACCACCCCGCGCACGGCGACGTACTCGCCCTTCTTCTGAGAAAGACCGGTCGCCTTGAAGATGTCCTTGTCGAAGAAGACGAGATCGAAGCTGGAGTGCTGGTTGCGCGAGAGCTCGACGATGGTGGGGCCTTTGTCGCCGAGGCTGATGTCGCCGACCGAGCCGAGGATGACCGCCTCCTGGCCGACGCGCTTCTCGAGCTCGAGCAGCGCGTCCCAGCGGGTGAGCACGATGTGGTTGTCGCGCCCCTCGGACATCCGCTCGAACCGCTCGATGACCTCGCCGCGCGCGTTCCACCACTTCAGGCGCTCGGGATAGTCGTCGTAGTGCTCTTTGTTCGGGTCCCAGATGCCGAGTTGCTTGGCCTGCGCCTCGGCCTGAGCGGCGAGGAACTCCTTATGGAAGCGCCTCGACTGGCCGTACTTCGTGAAGTAGGGGCTCATCCCGGCGCGCACGGCCTCGATGTTGTAGTTGAGCCACTGGCCTTTCTTCTGGGCGAAGACGTACGCGAGGTAGCGACCGTAGTAGCCGCGGATCTCCCCGGGGTGGTCGCGCTCGAGGCGCACCGTGGTCACCCCGTCGAAGAACTTCTTGGCCCACTCCTTGGCCTCCATGCCGACCGGGGTCGCCATCTTCACCGGCCGCGCCGAGTCGCCCCTCATCTCCTTCTTGTAGGCCTCGAAGCCCTTGGCGTAGGCCTTCAGCTCCCACTCGTGCTTGAAGGTCTCCTCGGTGTCTACGCCGATGAGGCGCAGGGTCGAGTCGAGGCCGGTGATGGCGATGGTGTCCCCGTCGAGGATGGCGTTCTTGCCATCGATCGGGAACTCACCGATGACCAGGCCTGCCTTGTCGAGCGTGCGCAGCGACTCGGCAGCCTGCTGGCGGTTGTAGCGGCGGGCCGCCTTCGTCGGCGGGCAGCCGGCCGCCAGCAGCAGCGCGGCCAGCGCGACGAACAGTTGGGGGAAGCGTGCCTTCATCGGCGACCTCATCAGAAGTTGGCCTCGAGCTCGAGCCGCGCGCGCTGTTCGGGCACGTCGTTCCAGACGCGGTTTCGCTCCAGGGTGCTCTCACGCGAGTCGAGCAGCACGTTGACGTCATAGCGCAGGCTCGCCTGGATCTGCTTGGTCACGAGCCAGCTGACCTGCAGGTAGCTCCACAGCGATTCCTCGAGATAGGTGTCGCTCGAGGTGTCCTCGAACAGATAGCGGCTGCGCAGGCGGATGCGGAGCTGATCGATGGGCCGATAGGCGATGGTGGCTCGCAAGACCGAGTCCTGCCGCAGGCCCGAGACGTGCTTGGCGTCGTTGAGCCACTCGTGCTGGTAGCGCACGTCGAAGTAGAGCTCGCGCAGCGGCGCGATCTTGACGCCGGCGGCGGCTCGGTAGAACGACCCGGTGCAGGGCCGCACGCCCTCGACCCCCTCGCGCTCCTCGCCCGTCTCGTAGCAGGCGCCGACGGTCTCGCCCCGGTGATTGACGTACGAGTCCTCGTTGCGGCTCAGGTCCTTGTTCTTGTACTCGAACGAGACCCAGGGCTGGACCCTGTCGTAGCCCTGGAACTGGACGCGCGCCTTGGCCGCGGCGTTCGCAGTGCCCTTGGTGCCCGCGTACTTGCCGTCCTGCGGCCAGAACCAGAAGTCGGTGTCAGCGTTGAAGACCCAGTCGGAGTAGACGCCGCGATAGCGCAGGCGCACGCCGGCCTCGTTGCGATTGCGCAGCCCGTCGTACTCGTCCGGAGCCGCGGTCGCGCGCGAGTAGGGGTTGGCGAACCCGGCGTCGTAGTAGCGCAGCAGCAGCTCGAGCTCCTGCGCGAGCGCGCTCAGCGTGGTGCGCTGCACCACCCCGAACCCTCCGCCCGGTCCGTCCTTCATCGAGTCGAAGCTTCTCGCCGCCTCGGCGAAGAAGTTGAGCGAGCCGAGCGTCAGGCCGCCGTTGATGCCGACCGCGCCGTAAGGGCCGCCGTAGGGCGTGCGCGACCACTCCTGGAAGTCGAGCTCCATGGGCTGCGCCGACCAGCTCGGGCTCGCGTAGTAGCCGGTCACGCCGACGTACCCGTTGTAGGCGTGCTTGAGCGTGAGGTTTCCGCCCGCGGCGAGCTCGTCGTAGATGTCGGGCAGCGTGACGTACGAGTGCTTCGAGGTCTGCGCCGACGGGTCCGTGCCCTTGACGTAGACCGGGGGCGCGTCGCACGCGCTCGCGTCCGAGTGCGGGTCGTCGCCGCACTCGCGCCTGTCATAGATCTCGTACTGGTAGATGGAGCGGCTCTGGTAGGAGCCGAACGCGGTCGCGCGAAGCTGGAAGTCGCCAACGGGCACCTGGAACCGCGCCGCTGCTCCGCGGAACGAGTCGCGCCACGAGAAGTCGGGGGTCACCGAGCTGTACCTCTGCTCCTCGGTGCACGGGCTCTCCGAAAGCTCGCCCTTCGACTCCTTGCACAGGCCCTCGAGGTCCTGCGGCACGAAGACCACGTCATCGCCGTAGTAGCCGTCCGGGGCGTACTGCGTGGTGTTGTCGAGCGTCAGCCGCTCGCCGAAGCCGATTCGGAAGGAGCCGACGATGATCCCGTACTGAGCCTTGTTCCACTCCACGAAGAGCTTCGGCAGGTGGAACGCGTAGCTCGGCCGGGGCGCGGTCAGCGCGTCGCGGGTCGAGTCGTACTCGATCTCGCCGAGGCGCCGCCGGGTGGTGAGCGCGAGCAGGCCGCCGCTCAGGTTGTACGGGCCTTTGACGCGGCCGCGCAGGTACATCGGCGACATCGAGTCGTCGCCGTTCGACCAGCCGATGCCGTACTGGGCGCGGCCACCGAAGTTCGAGGCGCGCCGCGGATCGGCGCCGCTCACCACCAGAAAAGGCGCGATCTGCATCAGCGCCTTCGGCGTGAGCACGTTGGCGGCGACCAGGTCGGCAGGGTCGTCGATGCGCCCGACCTGCTTGCGGTACGAGAGGATGGCCCTCACCTCCGCGTACGTCAGGTTCGGCAACTGGTAGAGCTCTTCGGCCCCGGCGACGTTGAGATCGACTCCGGTGCGGTACAGCTCGAGCAGCGTCTCGAGCGTCGACTCGGATATTTCGCCCTCGAGCTGCAGGTCGTAGAGGTCCTGCTCGGTCTCGATGTCGATCTCGCTCTCGTACTGAACCGCCGCTGCGGGCGTTGCCCACAGCACGGCCAGTGCGACGAGTAGCGCCCGCGCGCGCGTCCCGCCGAGCCCGCTCGCCATGTCGATTCGCTTTGCGCCTGTTCCGGCCATGCTCCTGCCTCGGTGTCGTGTCCAGGGCCGCGACCGGCTGCTCATCGGCCGGCCATCGAGCCTTTCTACACGGCAAGCCGTGTGTGGAAATAGGCGCACGGTTCACGAGAGGACGATCTCGCCTCTTCAAACGCCGCCAGGGCCAAGGATAGAGGCGCAGCCGCGACCTCCGCCAAGTTCGCGCTCGCCGTCCTGGAGAGCAGGCAGCCAGGGCCCAGGTTGGTGCCGGTCCGCCGAGCGCGGCGAAGGCTCTGCGCTACCGAACCAGCTCCTTGACGAGGTGCCGGCCTATCTCCCGGGGCCCCTCTTCGAGCAACGCCCTGCCCTTCGGAGTCTCGAGCGCGTTGCGCATCATCTCGGGCGCGACCCCCGCCTCGAGATTTATCCAGACGAGCGCGGCCGAGACTGCTGGGGACACGTCCGCCGGCTTGACCCGGTGTCTCCGGGCGCCGAGCCCCGCGGACAGCTTGTCCATCAGCGCATCCTCCGAGGTGCGGGGGCCTTGCTTCTCGCGGAGCGCGACCGAGAGCCCCGAGTAGATCGCAGCGAGCAGCGCAGGTGACGCGGCGAGCGCGCGGCCAATCCTCTCGGTCGCCACCTCCTCGTCCACCCGCTGCGCGCCGGCGTAGGTCGGCGCAAGCAACGCCACCAGATCGCCTCGGGTCACAACGTGCGGCAGCCGCTTCGAGAAGAGCTCCATCCGCCCCCCGGGACGTTCTTATCAACGGCTGAAGGTGAGCGTGAGGCGCGGGGTCGAGCCGAGCGCCCCCAGATCGATCCCCTCGATGCAGTCGAACGCCGCGAGGTTTCCAGTCGGGTTGAGCTCTCCGGCGACGCTGCCGTACCAGACCTCGCCCCAGAGAATCGCCTCGTCGGCGCTGGGCAGCGTGATCGGCAGGTCGAACACGTTCGTGCCCGCCTGGCTCTGCCAGTCGAGCGTGAAGAGGTTGCGGTAGATGAGGTTCAGGCCCGCGTCGTAGTCGAGGGCGTTGCAGGTCGCCTGCGTGGCGCCGTGGAGCGTCGCGAGCTGCGCGCAGGTGACCCGCGAGCCGTCCAGCTTGCGCGGATCCACGAAGCGCAGCACCGCCGATCGCGGCTTGGTCGGGCTGGTGACGAAGGCGCCCGCAAAACGCAGCTCCACCGTGAGCGCCGTCTGGCGAGGCTTGCCGGTCGAGGGATCGATCTCGCTGGCGGGCTCGCAGCGCTTGTCGAGGCACAGCTCGGTCACGATCTCCTGGACGATGTCGCCGCAGTCGCGCTGCTTCTGGCACTCGGGGACGGCGCACAGGCCATCCCAGCAGGCGCCCGGAGCGCAGTCGTCGTGGACACGGCAGCTCTTGCCGATCGTGCACTTGGGGCACTCGGCGCCGCCGCAGTCGACGTCGGTCTCGTTGGCGTTGAGCACCGCGTCGGTGCAAGTCGGATCCTCGCACACCAGTCCGATGCAAGTGCGCGAAACACAGTCGGCGTGTACCTGGCACGCCGAGCCCTGACGGCAGGGCTCACAGTCGCCGCCGCAGTCGAGATCGGTCTCCAGGCCGTTGGTGATTCCGTCGCTGCAGCTCACGCACAGCCCGCCCGCGCACCGGCCCGAGGCGCAGTCTCCGGGCGAGCCGCAGAGCTTGCCGTCGGCGCAAGCGGCGCACCCGCCTCCGCAGTCGATGTCGCTCTCGTCGCCGTTGCGCACGCCGTCCTCGCAGCTAAGGCAGACGCTCTGCTCGCAGCGCCCCGACTGACAATCGCTCCCCGCGCGGCACCGCCGCCCGACTTCGCAAGGCTCGCAATCGCTGCCGCCGCAATCGACGTCGCTCTCAGTGCCGTTCTGCAGCTCGTCCAGGCAGGTCGGGCGCCACACACAGGCGCCCGCGATGCAGTCGTACTCGCTGCCGCACTCGCCGCAGGAGCCGCCGCATTCGTCATCTCCGCACACCTTCTCGCCACAGGCAGGAACACAGGGCGGCGGGTCGGGCTCACAGGCGAAGGCGAGGATCAGGATCGACAGCGCGAGCGACGACAGCAGGACGGGGCGCATGGTTCACCGAAGTCGTTAGGAGGTCGCGCGGCAGCATACAGGAAGGCCGCGCGCAGCCCGAAGCGGCTGGGGCGGCCTTCCCGTCGCCTGCGCTGTCTGAGCCTGCGCCGTCAGCGCTCCGCGGGCTCGCGCCTGTCGGCCGGCTCATCCTCCGAGGACCGCTCGGGCTCGGTCGGTCGCGGGCTCGCGTCGATGGTCCTGGCCACGAGGTCATCGCCGATCACCCGGTAGGTCGCCCGCACTTGCGCGCCCTCGGGGATCTCGCCGACCTCGACCTTCTCGCCGTCCATCATTACCTGCGCGCCTCTCGGCACGTCGAGATCGACGTAGTAACCGGCGTCCTGGTCGAAGATGCGCAGGCCGTCGCTCTGGACAGCCGCCACGCGCCCGCGCACCGAGAACTCGCCGCCCGCTCCCGCGCCGCCCACGCCCGCTCCACCGGATCCTGCCCGGGGGCGCGACGACACGATCACCTGGCTCGCCACGAGCCGGTCGCCCTCGATGCTGTAGGTCGCCCGGACCGCAGCGCCCTCGGGCACCTCGCTCAATGCGATGCTCCGACCGTTCATCTGGATGGTCGCCCGGTCCTCGACGGTGAGCGGGACCACGAAGTTGTTTTCGGTGTTCCTGATCCTCAGCACCTGGTTCTCGGTCGAGACCCTCTCGACCTCGCCGCTGATTTGGAACTGAGGCTCGGCCGGCTGTTGCTGCGGGACTTGCGCCTGAGGCTGCGAGCCCTGAGCCGTGCCGGGTTGCCCCGCGCGGGCCGACTCGTCCGCGGGCGGCTTCGCGTGAACGCGCGCAGCGAGCACCAGCGCGCCCGCCAGCGCTGCCGCCGAGAAGACCTTCCGCATGAGCCCTCCTCCCTGGCCCTTCGCCAACCGCTCTCCCGCCGCTCGACGCCTGCGGGGAGAGTTCTCTCCAAGAATCTGGGGAGGCGCCCGGCCCTCGGCCCGATTCGACGCGCGCTCGCCCGCCGTCCCGCGCCTCCAGAACGAGGACGACGGCCAAGCGCATCGCCCGGCCGTCGCGTTCCGTATCTAAGAGGGTTGCGCGCTACTTCGGCTCATCGAGCTTCTTCTTCGGCTCGCCCGTCTCTTTGATCTCGGCCTTCCGCTCGCGGACCTCCTCGGCGTAGCGGCGCTCTTCGGGGCGGCTCTCCTTGGTCACCCGGAGCTCTTCCTCGACGATCCGCCGCTTGGTGACCTCGACCTCCTCCTCGCGCGCCGGGGCGCTCGTCACGCCGGCCCGCTCTTTGGTCTCCCGGGTGGCGGCCATCTGCTCGGCGCCCGCCTCTTCGCGGGTCACCGGCACCGCCTGCCTCTGCTCGGTGACCTCTTGCTTCTCGCCCCGCATCCCGCCGGCCTCGCCCATCCTCTCTTGTGCGACGAGCTCCTCCTCAGCCAGCGGAGCCCTCTTCTCTTCGGTGTAGCCGGCCGGGCGCACCTCGTACTCCTTCCGCTCGGCTGTCCCCTCGCCCTTCAGCTCTTCGCCTCTTGCCTTCAGGAAGACCTCGCCGTTCCTCACGTCGGCGACCCGCTCGTAGCTGGCGACGTACTCCTTCGGGAAGAACAGGCCCTTCTCGACGATGAAACTGTCCGCGTCGAGCCGAACGATCTTGCCGAGGCTGTGGCCGTCGGCCGACCTGACGTGCATGCCCTCCCTGAGCTGGCTTCGGTCGAACATCTCTCCCTCCCCTGGGAATAACCCTGTCAAACGTAGCGACCGGCATCGGCGCGAGAAGCGACGGCCGAGCGGCCTCGGCCGCACTTCGAGCCCAAGATGGCGCCCTACAGCCGCACGTGCTTGAGCCTCCAGGCGTTGGCGACGACGAGCAACACGCTCGCGCCCAGGCCCGCGCCCGCGGCCTCGGGGCGCAGCGCGAAGCCGGTCCACGGGTAGATCACGCCCGCGGCCAGCGGCGCGGCC
>JBMNNX010000198.1:0-12541 GCA_050942745.1 Myxococcales bacterium | reverse complement strand
CACGAAGGCCGGCGCTCCGCACCGCATCCGCGACGTCCGCGCGGCGCCGGCACGAAGGCCGGCGCTCCGCACCGCAAACCGCGACGTCGGGGCGGCGCCGGCACGATGGCCGGCGCTCCGCATCGCGAACCTCGACGTCGGGGCGGCGCCGGCACGAAGGCCGGCGCTCCGGAATGTGTACCCGCGCGACGAAACTCGACGACCGTAGTCCGGGGTCGTGGTGCTATGAAAAGGTCCCCTGGCTTTCACCATCCGGAGTCGAAGATGAGCGAGAACGACAAACCGAAAGAGAAGATCCCCGCGAAGGAGGTCCAGCTCCAGATCGACCTCGACGACCAGATCGCGCAGGGAATGTATTGCAATCTGGCGATGGTGAACCACACGCCGACCGAGTTCACCCTGGACTTCATCTACGTCCAGCCGCAGCAGCCCAAGGCCAAGGTGCGGGCGCGCATCATCACCAGCCCGCAGCACATGAAGCGCCTGCTGCTCGCGATGCAGGACAACCTCTCCCGCTACGAGCGCGCCTTCGGAACCATCGACCTTGGGCGCCTGCCCGAGGGGCCGATACACTGACCTTCAAGTCGAAGCGACCCACGACCGCCCCGGGAGAAGCCCATGCGCCTGCCACTCATCCTCGCAGCCCTGCTCCTCGTCCCTGCCTCGCTGCGCGCCGAGACCCCGAGCAATGCCGGAGCAGCTCCGCTGTGGTCGATAGGGACCGGGGTCAGCCTGTTCAACACCCGCCTCGGCCTGGGCCAACTGAGCAGCACGGTGAGCGTCCCCGTGACGCTCGGCCTCTCAGCGGAGCGACGCATCGCCCCGCAGCTCTGGCTCGCGTTGCAGCTCGACGGTGGCTACCAGAGCACTTCGTCCGAGGAGCCTGCGAGCGGAGGCGCGACCACGACGCGCGACGAGAGCGCGAGCTTGCTGTCGGCAGCCGTGGGCGGCCGCTATGTCTTCAACCCCGGCGGCGTCGTCGAGGTGAGCGGCGTCCTGAGCGTCGGGGTGGCCTACCTCTCGGACACCGACGAGCGAAGCAACCAGGTGCTCGGCTCGACCGTCTCCACCACGACCGAAGGCTCGGACTTAGCGTTCCGCACGAACATCGGTGTCGCGTTCGAGCGGCAGCTCGGCAAGAACCTGGCGCTGCGCTTTGCGACCACCATCGTCCACTTGACGTACGTGTCGAGCACTTCGGAGACGAGCAACTCGGCGAATTCCAGCGTCGTCGTGAAGGACGAGGAGAGCTCGATCCTCGCGGGCTTCTCGTTCCAGCCGCAGATCGGACTGCTCCTGCAGTTCTGAGCCCGCGGTCGGTCGGCTTGCCCACTGACCTCGGCGACCCGCTCCGCTCGCGGGCGGCCGGAGGGCCGCGGCGCGCGCATCCGGAGCGCCATTCCCCGCTGCGCAACGAGGGAGCGGCCGAGGCGGCGGACGCTGGTGGCCCGCGCCCGACGAACGCGCGGCGGATGCGGTCGCCCGCCGCGCAGACCGACCAAAGAGCCCGGCCCGCCCGCGGCGCGTGGCCTATCCGTCCGCTGGATGGACCGGCGGGTGCGCGGCGCCGCCCAACCCCGCGTGCACCGGCCATGGCGGCCTGTCGAGCGCACGCCTGTCCCAGCCGCTCGACGCCGCCTCGTAGACGCTCTGGAAGAAGGCGAGCACGTCCTCGCGCGGCGCCGCCGACCGCCTCACCTGCTCGTAGGGCAGGATGAACTCGCGCAGCGGCTCGAAGTAGGCGGCGGCCGCGGGCGCGACCTTCGCCCGCGCGAACCCGGCGGGTTCCGGGGCGGCGTAGGCATAGAACGCTGCGTCGCACACTCCGCTCGTGCCTGGCCAGAAGCCGAAGCTCGCCACCTCGTGCGAGTAGGCCTCGCGGTTGATGCGATCGGCCCCCGGGCGCGGCGGCGCCGGGCGCCCCGAGAAGCGCGTCCCGGCGATGTCGAAGCTGCCCCAGTAGAACTGGACCGGGCTCTGTTTGCCCTGAAAGCCTGAGGCGAACCGCTTGAGCAGGTCGTCGGCCTGCAGCAGGACGCGGAAGAAGCGGTTGGCCCAGACCGGATCGTAGGAGGCGTGCTCCTCGTCCTCGTCGAACGGGATGGGGTCGGGCACCTCGACCGGCGTGTTCCAGATGTGGACGTCGATCCTGAGCGCGCGCAGCGCCCGGAAATACTCCTCGTGGAACGAGGCCACCGACCGCTCGATGAGCGGCAGCGCCTTGATGCGCCCCTCGCTCGTGTGGATGAAGAGGTTGTGGCCGTTCAGATCGAAGACGACCTCGAAGAACCGATCGCCGTAGGGAATGGGCGAGGTCGTCAAGCCGCGCGCGCTCACGTAGAGCGGCACCTGCCACCAGTGGTTTTGAAACGGCGCGAGCGCCAGCCGGGTCTTGCCGACTATCTGCGTCCACATGTGCAGCGTGTCGCAGGTCGGCCTCCAGGCATCGATGGGCAGCTCGGGCCAGAAGTCCTCGTGCGTGTGGAGAGGAGCCATGCGAGCCCTCCGCCGAGCGTGCGCGGCTCCCCGCCACGCCGAGGTGCTCGGCACCCAGCGAATGTACGCAGCCGCGCAGCCTCGCGCCGGTCGGCAGGAGCTCGCGCTCGGTGAACCCTTCGGCGCGATGCGGGTCGTCCGCCAGGAACGAGCGTCAAGCCGCCTGTGCGCCGAGAGCCTCCGACGGCCGGGCGTTCGAAGTCGGTCGCTGCACAGATTGCTTCGAGAGGCCTTTCGCCCGTGGAGGTGCGCGCCGTGAAAGCCAGGCTCGTCTTCGACGGCAACACAGAGAAGACCTACACGCTCGTCTTCGAGAAGGGCGATGAAGTCGTAAAGACGCTCGAGGAGTTCGCGAGCGACCATGGGCTCGGTGCCGCTCGCTTCTCCGCCATCGGCGCCTTCAGCGACGCGCTGCTCGCCTTCTACGACTGGGAGGCGAAGCAGTTCCGGGAGATTCCGGTCGATGAGCAGGTCGAGGTGATCTCGCTCGGCGGGACCATCGCCATGAGCGACGAGCGGCCCCGTGTCCACGTGCACGCCGTGCTGGGCAAGCGCGACGGCTCGGTCGTGGGCGGGCACCTGTTCTCGGCCCACGTACGGCCCAACCTGGAGATGACGCTCACGGACGCCGAGGAGCCGCTCGTTCGCCGGGATGACGAGGAGACAGGCCTCAAGCTCATCGACCTCGATGTGCCCGACATCGCGCCGCCCGAGCGCGGGTTCTGAGTCAGCCCGAGCCCCTTCGACCCGCGTAGCCTGGGCTCCGCCCGGAACTGGCAGGGCGCGCGCCAATCCGCCCGCCCTAGGTCGGTAGGGGCGCATGGCAATGCGCCCGCCGAGGAATCGAGCAATCCCGCGGCAAATCGAGGATACCCGGCGCCGGCACGAAGGCCGGCGCTCCGGGCGCCTGACCTCGCACCGATGGGGCTGTCGGTTAGGAGCCCGGATCCCGCAGCGCCGAGGGTCCGCTCGCGGGCACTCCCGAGCTGCCCGCCGCCCGCTCGACCTCGGTACCAGGCGCCGTTGGCCGCCGAGACGGCAGCCCTCCCTACTCGTCGTCGTTTGCCGGCGAGACGGCTGCCCTTCCAACTCGTCGCCGTTGCCTCGCCGCCGGAATGCCTGCCTGTCCAACGGCCGTGCGATCCACTCCGCCTCCGGGCCTTCAAGCGGATGGCTAGCGTTCATCCAAGCAGCCGAGGCGAAGGCATGCAGCTTGTGCCGACGGAGCCCACGCTTGTCCGCTGTCTCTCTTCTGCTGACGAGTCTTGCGCTCGTCGCGCATCCTAGCCTCCAAGCAACAGCTCGCCCGCCCTCCGGGCTCGAGGCGCGAATCGAAAAGCTCTTGCGACCGCGCGCAGGCTCAGGCGAATCGCCGTGCGCCGGCGCGAAGCGTCACTGCCAGAAGCTCGGCGAGCTCTATTCGAGCCGCGGCTTCGAGCCGCTCTGGGTCGACGCCACGGGGCCGCGCCCTCGGGCGCGCGCCCTCGTCGAGGCGATCCGCGCCTCGAAGCTCGAGGGGCTGAGCACCGGGCCCTACCAGCTCGAGACGCTCGAGGAGCTGGCCGCCACAGCGGGGACCGACCTCGGCGCCCTCGCGACGCTCGAGCTGCGGCTGAGCTGCGCCGCGCTGCTGCACGCCGAGCACCGGCAGCGCGGCAGGGTCTCGCCCGAGGAGCAGCGGCCACCTTGGCGCATCGGACCGCGCGAGGCCGAGCCTGCGCAGGCGCTCGCTGCCATCGCGCAGGGCGCCGGCCCTGCCGAGGTCTTCTCGGCCCTCGACCCGCCTCACGAAGGCTATCGCCGGCTTCGCGAGGCGCTGGCCGAATACCGCGCCATCGCCGCGCGCGGAGGCTGGGTCCAGGTTCCCAAGGGCGCGCCGCTGACCCTCGGCAGCAAAGGCAGCCGAGTCCTCGCGCTGCGCGCGCGCCTCGAAGCGACGGGCGATCTGGCGCCGGCGGGGGGCGCGCCGTCGCCCGTCTTCGATGAGCCGCTCGCCGCCGCGGTGCGCGCCTTCCAGCGACGACACGGCCTGCCCGAGGACGGCGTGGTCGGCGAGAGCACCTTGGCGACGCTCCGCGTGCCCGCGACCGCGCGAATCCGGCAGATCCTGCTCAACCTCGAGCGCTGGCGCTGGGTGCCCGACCAGCTCGGCGTCCGCTACGTCGCGGTCAACATCCCCGCCTACGAGCTGCGGGCGATAGCCGACGACGCGGTCGCCCTGCAGATGAGGGTCGTCGTCGGCCAGCATGACAAGCGCACGCCCATCTTCGCCAGCGCTATCGAGCGCCTGATCATCAACCCGGTCTGGCTCCTGCCACCGCGCATCGCCGCAGAGAAGCTGCTCGAGCGGGCGCCGGGCGATCCGGAGTGGGTGACCCGCAACGGCTACGAGCTCTTCTCGGGCAATCGAGCGCTCGATCCCAATGACGTCGATTGGAGCGCCCTCGAGGGGCCGCGGTTGCCCTTTCGCGTGCGGCAGAAGCCGGGCAAGAACAACGCCCTCGGGCGGCTCAAGCTCGACATGCCCAACCGCTTCAGCGTCTACCTGCACGACACGCCGCAACGGCGCCTGTTCGCGCTGCCCTATCGCGCGCTGAGCCACGGCTGCGTGCGCCTCGAGCGCCCGGTCGACCTCGCGGGCTTTCTCCTGGCGACCGAGCCCGACTGGAGCGCCGAGCGCGTCGCCGCGGCGATGGAGGCCGGCGAGACGGTCACCGTCGCGCTCTCGGAGCCCGTGCCCGTCTATCTCTTCTATTCGACGAGCTTCGTGGACGAGGGCGGCAAGGTCCACTTCCGCCCGGACCTCTACGGCGCCGACAAGGATCTCGCCTGGAGGCTGCGCAAGGTCGATCGCGACTGGAGCCGCTGACCTACCAGCGGGCGCGCCAGCCGCGCGTGTCGATATGGATGAACGGGCCGTGGACGCGGTTCGCCGGATAGAGGCCCGCGCCGCCGACGAGCTCGGGGTAGCGCTCCTCGACCCGCTCGACCGCCTCGAGGATGACGCGGTTGTCCTCCACGGTGACCCGGCCGTCCTCGTTGAGATCGTCCATCTGGCCATCGCCGTCCTCGTCAATCCAGAGGTCGGCGGCGTCGCCGTACATGTGGCGGCTGAGCCCCGAGCGCCCCTTGCCGCCGCGGCCGTTGTACTGCGGGGTGCGGTAGCCGCTCATCACGTGGAAGCCGCTCGCCGGCACGCCCATCGCGCGCAGCTCGTCGAGCACGAGCTCGAGCTTGTCGACGAGGGCAAGGTCGAGCACCAGGTACTTCGGCCAGACCTCGCGCTGATCCTTGGTGAGGAACTGGCCGAGCCTGAAGCTGCGCGACACCTGAAGAGCGGCGTTCTCTCGCGTGACCTCGATGAAGCCGGTCGGCGGCGCATAGGCGCCCGCGCGCGCGGGATAGACGCCGATGCGGTAGCCGTTGAGCACGCCCTTCCGGACCAAGGAGGCGGGGACGGGGACCACCACCTTTGCCACTTCGCTGCCCTTCGACTCGAGGCGCCAGAGGCCCGGCTCCGACGGGGCGCGAAGCAGCCCGTCATCGCTGAGCGCCGGCTGCTCGTCGGGCTGCCCTCCTTGCGTCCGGCGCCAGCGCGCCGAAGCTGGATCGGCAAGCTGGAGATCGAGGACCCGATTGGCCTCGACGACCGCCAGCTCGAGGGCTTTGCTGCGCCCGCGGTCCAGCGCGAGCGGCCGCTCGACTGACTCGCGGCCAGCCTGGGCGAGCGAAGGGACGATGAGGCACGCGGCGAACAGGGTGGGCAGGAGGTTGCGCCTCATGGCCGCGCCAACAGCCGACGCGCCCAATGCCTTTCAATCGCGAGGCGCCGCAAGCCCGCCCTCGGGCGCGATGGGCCGACCGCGCGGCCGCAGCCCGCCCGAACCCGAGCTGGCTCGCAGGAGCGAGGCTCGGACGGCGCTCGAACCGAAACCGCGCCTGCCAGCCGTCAGTGCAGCAGGTCGCCGGCGAACGACCGGATGACGGTGCAGGGCGGCTGCGTCAGTTCGGTGGTGGTGATCGAGCCGCTGACCCGCTTGTTGAGCGACTTGATGCCACTGACCGAGAACGAGACCGTCACGTTCAGGCTGTTGTGCCGGAACTGCGAGGTGAAGGTCGCCACGTCGGAAGTGGCGGGATCGACGCCCTCCTCGACCGAAATCCTCCCCTCGACGCTGACCGACTGGTTGGGGGGCGGCAGGTCGGGGTCGCGCACGGAGGTCGAAGCCCCGCCCGAAGCGTCTTGGTGAACGCTGAGCAGCGGGAAGGGCTCGAGTCCCGAGAAGGAGCAGTTGCTGTCCCTTTCGACGAGCGTCACGTCATAGGTCCCGCTGATATCGGGGCAGTTGGCGCCGCACTCGACGCCTTGCGCGCATCCGATGAAGAGTGCAGCCAGAAGTGCCGCGAACGGGATCAAGATCGTCTTCATGTGCCGTGCCTCGCGTCGCTCAGGAAGGTGGGGGTTAGTCAAGCCGACCGGCGCCAGAAAGTGGTCGAATCGTCCAACTCGCGTCGATAGGTGTCAAGCCGCCGCTCTGCCGGCGCGCGGTCTTCCGAAGCGACGAGCGCCGCTGCCACTAGCCGGGGGAGCTGCGCTAGCCTTGTTCCTCGAACTTTGCTGGAGGTCACCCTTGGCGATTCAGTGGACCCCTGACCTCGCGGTGGGGATCGAAGAGATAGACGCCCAGCACCAGCAGCTCTTCGCGGCCACGGACGCGCTGCTCGAAGCGATGCGCCAGGGCAAAGGCCAGAGCGAGGTCGCAGCGCTGCTGCGCTTCCTGCAGCGCTACGTCGTCGAGCACTTCGGCCTCGAGGAAAAGGCGATGGCCGAGGCGCGCTATCCGGGTCTGGAGGCGCACAGAGCGCAGCACCAGGCCTTCACCGCGGAGCTGGCCGTGCTCTTTCAAAAGCACGCGGCCGCGGGCCCCAGCGCCGCCACGGTCATCCAGGTGAACGACCGCGTCTGCGGCTGGCTGCGAAGCCACATCGCCGGCTCCGACAAGGCGCTCGGCGCCTTCCTCGCTGCTCGGCGCCGCGCTCGATAGGCGCGCGGCCGCGCCCGAAGCCGGGCGCCGCGCGTCGGGCACCCGGCTCGCCGTTCAAGGCCGCAACCGCCAGGGCTCCGCCCGCCGTCAGAGCACGCAAGCATAGTTCGAGCAGCGCCGCCCCTGGCCGCAGTCCTCGTCCAGGACGCACTCGACACAGGTGCCGTCCGAGATACAGCGCGGCACGCTCGCGGGGCAGTGGCTGTCGTTGAGGCACTCGCGGCAGCTCCCGTAATACGTCTCGCAGTACGGCTTGGGGCCAGAGCAGTTCGCGTCGCTCCTGCACTCCACACAGGAGTCGCTGTTGGCGTTGCAGAACGGCGTCACCCCTCCGCAGTCGCTGTCAGAGCGGCACCCGATGCACTCGTTGCCTACACAAAACGGCGCCCCGGCAGAGCAGTCGGCGTCCGACCGGCAGCGCACGCACGTCTTGTTCACGCAGACGTGCTGGCAGTCGGAGTCGGCCAGGCAGCCAACGCAGGTGCCGGGCTGGCCCGCCGAGGTGTCGCAGCGGTTCAGCGCCCAGGCGCTGCCCGGGCAATCCCCGTCGCTGTTGCACTTGTACAGCTTGTTCGTCGGGTAGCAGAAGACCGGGATCCCGAGGCCGGTGTCGTAGGTCTGTGTCGGGTCGCAGCACACCTCGGTCTCGAGGATGCCGATGAAGACCTTTCCGCAATGGCGCCCCGCCAGGCAGCAGGTGCCGACTCCGTTTCCGACGGTAGTACACGACTCGAAGCAGCGACCGGCCAGAATGAACGTGTAGGCCCTGCATTCGAGGAAGTCCGAGCATTCCTGGTCGGAGGTACACGCGAGGTTTTCGTCGGCGATAGGGTCGCTGCCCAGGCACTCGATGCGCGGCTCGCAGGTGCTGTTCGTGCAGTTGCCCGTCGCGCAGTGCGCGTCGCTCGTGCAGACGGTCGCCTGCGGCTGGCAGTGGCCGGCGACGCAGGCCTCGCCCGTGTCGCACGCGCCGCAGTTGAGCGTGCCGCCACAGCCGTCGGGCGCCGGACCGCACTCGATTCCCTGGGCCGCGCAGGTCGTCCCGGTCGCGCAGGCGCAGCGGCCCTGCTCGCTGCAGGCCTCGCCCACCGGGCAGCTTCCGCAGTTCACGCCTACGGTCACACCGCAGTTGTTCGGCGCAGTCAGAGGCCCGCACTCGCGGCCGTGGCGCGCGCACGTTTGCGCCGCGGCCTCCGCCTGGCAGCCGGTGCCGCAGACGTTGGGATCGCCGCCCCCGCCACAGGTCTCGGGCGCGGTGCAGGTGCCGCAGTTGACGGTCACCACGACCCCACAGTTATTTGGCGCGGTGACCATGTCGCAGTCCTTGCCCACGCGTGCGCACAGCTCCGCCGAGGACTCGTTCTGGCAGCCGGCGCCACAGACGTTGGGAACGCCGCCGCCGCCGCAGGTCTCGGGCAGCTCGCACTGGCCACATTCGACGGTTACCATGACCCCGCAGTTGTTGGGCACGGTGAGCTGGCCGCAGTCCTTGCCCAGGCGCGCGCAGGTCTGCGCCGGCGTTTCGGCCTGACAGCCGGCGCCGCAGACGTTGGGCGTGCCGCCCCCGCCGCAGGTCTCGGGCGCGGTGCACTCGCCGCAGTTGGCGGTGTTCGGCTGTCCGCAGTTGTTCATGCCGGTCAGCAGCCCGCAGTCCTTCCCCAGGCGCCGACAGAACTGCTGGTCGGGCTCGGGGATGCACTGCCCGCAGACGTTGGGCATTCCGCCCCCGCCGCAGACCAGCGGGTAGTCGCAGGTCCCGCAGTCGGCGGTCTTCTCGAGCCCGCAATTGTCAGTGTCGGTGACGTAGTCGCAGTTCTTGCCGAGCCGCTGGCAGAACTCGGCGTCCGACTCGGAGACGCACCCGCCGCACTTGGTGCCCTCGACTTCACAGCCGTTCGAGGGCTCTTCATCGCAGTCGAGGAAGCCTTCGCGGCAGACGCAGGCGCCGACCTCGCACGTCTGGTTCGGCCCGCACGCCGGGCAGCCTGCGTTCGGCGCGGTCTGGCTGCACGCGGCAGCGAAGAGCAGCGCGGCGATCAGTGAGAGACAGGTGGCCTCGTTTCTCATAGGCCTTCCTTCTTTTTGCTCAGCCTTATCGAGATGCGCGAGGAAGTATGAACGAACGGCGCCCGACGCGTCGAGGCGCGCCTTGCGGCGCCTTCCGCGCTGCGCGGACGCAGTACGCCGCCTTTCGGTCCGGCACCGCTCCTCGTGCCATGCACGATGGCCGCCGCGCGGTTGGCGGCGAGCCGGTCGAAAGGGTCTCGATCGCGCAGCGGATCCGGGCCACCTGGCGGCGACTGTACGCGCGTGGCTTCAGCTTCGCCGCCGCGCCCGGACGCACGGACCCGCGAGCGGGCTTCACGAGCCAGAAAGAGAGCCCGCAGGCTCACCGCGATCGCTATTCGAGCTGCCGAGGTTTGCGCCGCGGCGGTCTTCGCGCTTGCGCGCCGAGCGAGCCGGCGATCGTCGGCGCACCAGCGAGCACTCGGTGAGCGAGCGCTCTTTCGGACTTTTCGGAGGCCGCCAGTCGCCGTCGCGCTGCGACGCGCCGGCAAATGCCGGCCCGCTACCGCCTGCCCGAGAGGTTTTGCCCGCCGTGCGGCGAAGCGAGCCGGCGCCGGGAGTGCGGCAGCGGAAAGGCTCTCCCCTTCTGTTCAACCGGGAGCACGCCGACTCGAGCTTCGGACGCGCCTGCGGGCAAAGTGACTCCGCGTGGTAAAAACCCCGCGTGAACTCGAACGCCTCCTTCCGCATCGTCGCCGTCGTCTGTGCCGCGCTCCTCGCCGCGTGTCCCCGCCCGCAGCAGGGGTCCATCGATCCGCTCCGCGAGGCCTCCGAAGCCGCGGCCTCGGGAAGTGGCAACGCCCGCGAACGCGCGCTCGCCGGACACGCCGCCTACCTGCTCGAGTCCAAGCCAGCCGAGGCGCAGGCCCTCTGGAAGAGGGCGCTCGAGAAGAAGGAGGACGTCTGGGCGCTGTACGGGCTTTCTGAGAGCGCCCGGCGCTCGCTCGACACCCGGGGTCGCGTCCTGAGCGCGCTGCGCATCTGCGCGGTCGAGCCCGAGCACCCCCTCTGCAGCGTCGCCGCGCGCATCGCGTCCGATTCGCTCGGCGAGTCGCCGGCCCTCGACCGCGACATCGAGAAGGCCGCGCTCGCGGCGCTCGCCAAGGGCGCCCGGGGCGACGCCGCCTTCCTCCTGCGCCTTACGGCCGCCCGGGCGCGGCGCAACCGCGGCGACGACGAGGGCGCCAACGCCATGTTCGCCGAGGCGGGCGTGGTCGATCGAGCGCTGCTGCTCGGCCCCTACTCCGCTTTCCACTACCTCGAGTGGGACACGGCCTTCCCGCCGGAGCGCAGCGAGCTGGGAGGCGAAGGCCCTCTCGGCCCGATCGTTCCTCGCCAGGCGAGCGCGCCCGACGGCCACTTCGCGCTCTGGGGCGAGGCGACCGCGGCCGACGTCTACTACTGGGCGAGCGACGTGATCGTCCCGGCCGACGGCGTCTACCAGGCGCGCGCCTCCGGCAAGGGCACCTTCGAAGTCTTCGTCGATGGCGCCTCGGCCTTCGAGCGGCGCGGCTTCGAGGCCTGGCTGCCCGAGTCGATGGTCGTGGACGTGCCGCTGACGGCCGGCCGCCACCGCTTCGCCGTCAAGGTCGCCCGCGGCACCGAGCGCGGCGATCTGTGGCTGGCGCTCTCGCGCGCCGACGGCAAGCCCGCCGGGCTCGTCTTCTCCGCCGCGCACGGCGCCTTCGAGGCGCCGCCGCCGCTCTTCGCGAAGGCGACGAGCGCCTGGGAGACGGCCGCCGCGCTCGCCGAGGCGCTCGAGCCGGAGGCCGGCCGGGTCCTCGCCGACTTCGTCGCCGCCCGCGACGCGATGCGCCGCGACGATCAGGGCGCGCGGGCGCTCGCCGACGAGCTGGCAGAGAAGCACCCTTCGGCCGCGCTGCTCACGCTTCGGGGCGAGGCGATGCTCGCCGACCCCTCGCTTCCCCGGCGCACCGCCAGCGGCCGGGCGCGCCGCGACTTCGAGCGGGCGCTTGCACTCGATCCGAACGAGGCCTCGGTGCTCCAGCGCCTGTCGGCCCACGCCCGCAACGAGGGCCGGCTCGACGAGGCGGCCGAGTACCTCGAGCGCGCCCGCGCCGCCGCTTCGCCCAAGAGCTGGCGCGTGCTGATGAGCGAGCTGAGGCTCGCCGAGGCCCGCGGGATGGACGCGCTCGGGCAGGACGCGGCCCGCCGCGCGCTCGCGCTCGAGCCCGGCCTGTGCGACGCGACGAAGCTGCTCTACGAGCTGGCGCGGCGCCACGAGGCGGTCTTCGAGGCCGACCGCAGGCTCGACGAGCTCTCCGGCTGCCCCGGGCACCTGGGCCGAAAGGCCGAGCACCTGCGGCACCGCGGCGACCTCGCCGGCGCCCGGGCCCTGTTCGAGCGGCTCTCGGCCCAGACCCCGCTGCTGCCCGGGCCGCGGCAGGAGGCCGCGCGGCTGGCCTCCGCGCTCGGCACGCCGGCCGAGGCGGCCGCCGTCTGGAGCGCGCTCTCGAGGATGTGGCCGCACTCGGCGGCCTTCCACAAGCGGCGCGCCGAAGCGCTCGAGCAGGCCGGCGACAAGGCTGGGGCCCGCGCGGCGCGCGAGGCCGCCCTGCGGCTGGACGGCTCGGACTTGAAGCTGCGCCGCGCCATCGCCGCCGAGGACGGCACCGAGGTGCTCGCCGACCTCGCCGAGGACGGCCGCGCCTGGATAGAGCGCTACAAGGCGGCCAGGCCGCCCGAGGACGCGCCGGGCGTCTACGTCCTCGACGCCTCGGCCATCGAGGCGCATCCCGATGGCTCGCTCACCGAGCGCACGCACGTCGTCGCCAAGGTGCTCGATCAGCGCGGCGTCTCGCTGCTCGCCGAGGTCAACCTGCCCGCGGGCGCCGAGATCCTCGCGCTGCGCACCCTCAAGCGCGACGGCCGGATCCTCGAGCCCGAGGCGATAGGTGGCAAGGACAGCATCT
>JBMNNX010000197.1:0-12545 GCA_050942745.1 Myxococcales bacterium | reverse complement strand
CGCTGGGCGCTGCTGCTCCCCGCGTTCGCCTACCTCTACATCTTTCCCTACCTGCCCGAGCTGCGCAGCCCCAACGAGCTGTGCCGCCTGCACCAGACGCGCGCGCTCGTCGATTACGGCACCATCGAGATCAACCGCGTGCTGCGCGAGCAGGGCTATGTCGGCGACCTGTCCTGCGTGGCGGTCGCGCGCGACGCGCAGGGCAACGTCGAGGACCGCCAGGCCTGCCCTGCCGTCCGCGGCCAGGCGCGCTTTCGCGAGCTGCACTACTTCCCGTCCAAGTCGCCCCTGCTCTCCTTCATGGCCGTGCCAGTCTACGCGGCGCTCAAGGCGCTGCGCGGCCCGGTCCCCGAGGTCCCGCTGGTCTTCTTCGCGCGGCTGTTCTGCACGGTGCTGCCCGCGGTCCTGCTCCTGGTACTCGTGCGGCGCTTCCTGCGCGCCAAGCTCGAGCCGCGCGTCGCCGACGCGGTCACCGTCGCCTACGCGCTCGGGACGCTCGCCTTCAGCTACGCCGAGCTCTTCATGAGCCACCAGACCACCGCAGTGATGGTCTTCGTGAGCTTCTACGCGCTCTGGCGCGTGCGCCGCGGCGAGTGGCCGAGCTGGGGCTACCTGGTCGCCGGGCTCTTCGCCGGGCTCACCGTCGCCGCCGAGTACACCGGCGCGCTCGGCCTCATCCCGCTCGCGATCTACGGGCTCTGGACCGCGCCCGGCGGCACGCGCGGCCGGCTGCGCGCCGCGGCCCTCGGCATCGCCGGCGTGTTGCCGGTCGCCATCGCGCTCGCCTGGTACCACCACGCGGCCTTCGGCAGCCCGTTTGCCACCGGCTACAAGTACCTCAACGACGCGGCCTACCAGGGCTGGCACGTCGGCGGCTTCCTCGGCATCAAGCTACCCGACGCGCGCGCCTTCGCCCTCTCCTTCTTCTCGCCGCTGCGCGGACTGTTCGCCCTCTCGCCCTTCCTGCTGCTCGCCCTGCCCGGCTTCGCCCCGCGCTTCTGGACCCGGGAGCATCGGCCCGAGCTCGCGCTCGGCCTCGCGGTCCTGGCGCTCTACACCTATTTCACGAGCAGCTTCACCTACGACTCGTGGGGCTGGACCACGGGCCCGCGCCACCTGACGAGCCTGGTGCCCTTCCTGCTGCTGCCCGCCGGCCTCTTCGTCCAGGCCGCGCGCGCGCGCTCGCCGCTCGCCGGCCTGAGCGCCGGGCTCGTCCTGCTCTCCGTCTTCACCACCTCGGCGATGACCTTCCTCAACTACATCCCCGACTCGCTCACCAACGCGCTCTACCAGGTCGCGCTGCCGTTCATCGGCAAGGGCTACCTGCCGCACAACCTGCTCTCGCTCATCGGCGTGCCCAACCCGTGGGCCGGCCTGCCGGCGGTGCTCGCGATAGCGGCCGCGGCCCTCATCGCCGCGGCGATGCTCGTCCCCGCCGAGCGCTGGAAGGGCTCGGCCATCGCCGCGGTCGCGGTCGTCGCGCTGGTCGCCGGAGGCCATGCTGCCGTGCGGCCGGGCAACCCCGCGCGCCAGAAGCGCGACGACGACACCTTCCGGTTCCTCGAGCAGCGCTATGTCCCGCGGCCGGGCCAGGCCTCGCCGCCGCTGTGGGGCGCTCGCGACGGAGGCCGCCGATGAACCAGCCCGCGCGGTCGGAAATCCCCAACTTCGAAGAGATGCTGGCCCGCGCCAGCGGCCCGCGCGCCGAGCCGCGCCATGAGAGCGACTCCGGCGGCGAGCCGACGCGCCGCTTCTGGATCCCGGTGCTGCTCGTCGCGGTGATCCTCGGCGCCTTCTCCATCCGCGCGCACTGGCTGCCCAACAAGTGGCTCTTCGGCGACGGCTCTTTCTACATGAACGTCGTTCGCGGCCTGCTCGAGGACGGCTCGTTACGTCAGGAGCGGCTGCACCCGCATTCCTGGTACGACCAGGACCTCGGCTGGAACCGCAACGTAGACGCGGCCTGGAGCAACATCGCCATCGGGCGCAACGGCGAGTGGTGGCCCAAGCACCCCATTCTCATGCCGATAGTGGCCGCGCCCTTCGTCTGGGCCTTCGGGCCCGTCGGCACGCTCGTCTTCCAGTTCATCGGCTTCGTGCTGATGGCCCTGCTCGCCTGGCGGGTCGCCTCGCGCGTCGCGCCGAGGCCCGCGGCGCTGGCGGCGGCCATCGCCTTCCTCGCCACCCCCTGGGTCCACGACCGGGTCTGGGGCTTCAACAACGACGTCTTCTACACCGTGCTCATCCTCGCCGCGCTCGACGCGGCGCTCTGCCGCAAGGCCGTGCTCGCCGGCGCGCTGCTCGGCATCGGGGTCTTCGCCAAGGCGACCAACGTCCTCTACGGCCCGGCACTGCTGCTCGTCTTCCTTCTGGCCAAGGACTGGCGCGGCGCCCTGCGCTTCTGCATCGCCGCCGCCATCCCTGCCGCCGTGTACCTCGGGCTCAACTGGTACATGTACGCCTCGCCCTTCAATACCGGCTACGACCGCATCCTCGTGCGCGAAGCCGGCAAGCTCGGCATGCACTCGCTCTCGGCCGACTTCCACTTCTCGCGCGTCCTGCCGGGGCTGAAGAGGGTGCTCTTCGGCCGCGAAGGCTTCCTCGGCGAGTTCCCGCTCTTCTTCGCCGGGCTCGCGGGCCTGCTGCTGCTCGCGCTCAAGCGCTGGCGCGAGGCGCTCGTCCTCGCCTGGTGCATCGCGGTCCCCGTCGCCTTCCACGCGCCGTACACATGGTACCGGCTCGAGTTCAACCTCCCGCAGATCGCGATGGCGGTCGCGCCGCTCGCCGCGCTCCTCGCGTCGATGGGCGCGCCCTTCGAAGAGGAATTCCAGCGCAAGCGCGTGCGCTGGGGCCGGCTGAGCCTCGTCCTTCTCGGCGTGATCCTGGTGGCCGCGGGCCTCATTCGCCGCGCGGTCGCCGACGAGGGCGACTACTTCTACCGAAACCTCCCCGCGGCCTCGGTGCGCCTGGGCGACACGCCTTGCGACTACTTCAACAACCAGGTCGAGCGCTGGGAGTGCAGCCACTTCGACAACAACGACTGGTACATGACCGGCCGCGCGCTGCACGAGAAGCTGAAGTACGACGGCCGCGAGGAGAAGCTGCTCGTGCTCCACCCGCACCCTAGCGGAAAGGAGCGGGTGCTCGAGTACCCGAACGTGCCGCTCGACGACACGCTGAAGGTCCGCTACGGCTTCGCCGACAAGGCGCGCGCCGACGCGTCGCTGCGCTTCAAGGTGCTCATCGACGGCCAGGGCGTGTTCGAGGAGGAGGTCTCGGGGCGCGGCCTTCGGATCAAGGAGATCGACACCTCGGCGTTCGCCGGGCGCGAGGCGAAGGTCGCCTTCGTGGTCACTTCGCTGAAGCCGAGCTGGTGCATCTTCGGCGTGGGCGGGGATCCCTGAGCGAAGCGCTCCAAGTCGAGCGTGATCTACAGCAGCAGCCCTGGCCGCGACATCGCCCCGCTCCAGCGAGCCTGCGCGCGACTCGCCGCACGTGCGGAGCCTCGAGATCGGCGTGCGCGGGAGCGGCCTGATCCGCCGCCGATGGCTCCGGGAAGGCTCCGCGGTCAGACTGCGCGCGTGCCAGTCGCGGTCGGAAGGCTCGGCGACCGGACTTGCGCGCGCCATGTCGCGTTCCGCAGACCTGCCCGACGAAACTGGCGCTCGGCCAATCGGGCTCCGAAGGCCCGCCCGCCGTGACTGGCACGCGTCGATTCGAGCTCCCGAAGCTCCGAAAAGCGATTGGCAGGCTGCCATTCGGGTTCCGGAGGCACCGCTGCTCGGTGCGGCAGCAGAAACCGAGCCGCGCTGGAGCCTGGTCGAGCCAGGGACTCTCGCTTGAACAGCCGAGGGGCAGCCATGCGAAAACGCCTCCGCGCACACGCAAGGGGGCAAGTGGAGGCGGCTGCACCACAGATTCGAAACGGGGAGCGACGGGAGGCGAACGGGGCGCGGTCGAGCCGCTCCGTTGCTGCGCTCCCCTCCGTCCAGTCATCTCTCCTCCGCACCCGGCGCCGACTCCGCTCGTCCCTCGCGTCGCGAATCGCTTCTTGCTGGCCTGCCCACCAGGCCGGCGCTCGCAGCCCATCGGAGATCCCGTGTTCCATCGTTTTCGGTCCTCTCTCGCAGGCCTCCTCCTCGCGGCAGGCTGCAGCACGCAGCCGTCGCACTCGAATCCCTTCGATCCCCACGCCCCCGCGGAACTGCAGGCCAAAGCGAAACTGGTGGGCACGGTCTCCGTAGAGAAGACCGGCGGCGTCGCCGATAACTCGGGCGTGCGCGTCCTCGTTGTCGGCTTCGGCGGGGATACGACGACGTCCACGGACGGAAGCTGGGCAATCGCCGAGGTGCCTCCCGGGACCTACACCATCGAAGCGTTCAAGGACGGCTACGCACGCGCCGCGATTGCCGGGATCGTCGTCGAGCTCTCTTCGGGCGGCTCGGACGTCGAGGTCCCACCGCTCTACTTGCGGCGCGAGCGCGGGACGGTGCGGGGCCAGGCGACGCTCGAGAGCGAGGAGACCTTCGCGGGGATCGCCGTTCAGCTCTCGTCGGGAGGCGCCGTCGCGCAGACCGACCTCGAAGGGCGCTTCATTCTCACCGGGGTTCCGACCGGGACCTACGAGGTCACCTTCGCGAAGGAGGGTTTCCGGGAGACTAGGGTCGGCGAGGTGAAGGTCCACGCCGATTCGGCCACCGAGATGGCGCCCGTCGAGCTCGCTGCCAACCCCGGCTCGATCTCCGGTCGCGTGCTGCTGCGCGGGGCTGCCGACAACAGCGGAGTGATCGTCACCGCGGATGGCATCCCCCTGAGCGGTCGGCGCAACGTGCTGCAGGTGACCACCACCTTCGACCCCTCGGGCGAAACACCCGACGGTGCCTTCACGATCTCCAACGTGGCCGCGGGGCTGTACACCGTGCGCTTTACACACGAGGACTACCTCGCTGCATCGGAGAGCGCCACGGTCGCGCCCCAGACCGAAGCGGTCCTTCCGGTCGTCGAGCTGCAGCGCGCGACCGGCTCCGTGAAGGGTCAAGCCACGCTAGAACACGCCTCCGATTCACGCGGGGATCCAGGTCGCGCTGACGCCCAGCCCGTCGGAGGCCAACCCCGAGCCGACAGTGGCGGCCGCGACGCTGACCGACAGCGAAGGCGCCTGGCAGGTCGAGGTGATTCCGGTCGGCACCTATCGCATCGCCTATTCCCGGCGCCCGGGCTACGAAGACGCGACCGGCGAGGTGACGATCGTGCGCGACACGCGGGTGACCGCCGACGCGGTCGAGCTCGCCGAGATCCCCGGGCTCATCGAGGGCAGGGTCCTCCTCGAGGGCTTCGACGCCTCGGCGGATCTGTCGGGGACCGAGGTATCGATCGACGGCGGGCCCGCGCACTCGACCGACGCCGAGGGACGGTTCTCCATCGAGACCCGCTCCGGCGCGCACGCCGTCAGCTTCCGGCGCAGCGGCTTTCGCTCGGGGCAGCGCCAGCTCGTCATCTCGCCCGGCGAGGTGCGTCCGCTCGACGACGTCACGCTCGTTCGCTCGCGCGGCAAGGTCTACGGCACGCTCCTCGTCGAAGGCCGGCCGAACGACGCGTCGGGCGTGCTGGTGACGCTGTCGAGCGCGACCGACGGGATCTTCACGGCGCTCACCGACCGACTCGGCGGGTTCCGTTTCAACGAGGTCCCGGTCGGGCAGTGGGCGCTCGACGCGAGCCTGGCGAGCTACCTGAGCATTCCCACCGCACAGGTGAGCGTCGTCGCCGACGCAGACATCGAAGCCCCGGCTGCCACCGCGCCGGTGGAGAGCCGCACGCTCACGCTGCGCCGCGACGCGAGCCTCGGCGGGCGGGTCGCGCTCGAGCTCAGTCTCTCGCCGACGACCGCGCGCGTCGCGCTCGTCGGCCTGGACATCAACGGCGCCGATGGTTGCGCGCGACGGGCTCGGAGAGCTTATCGGCTCGCCGCTTTCGCTTCAGGTGATCGCCTCCGCCAGCGTCGGGGGCACGGTCACCGTGGACAAGGGAGAGGCTATTGGAACGCTGGTCCGCTTGCGCGGCGAAGATCTGCGCGGCCAGGCAGTTGACCTGACCCAGGTCTCCCCGTCGGACGGCCGCTTCGGGTTCACGAACCTCGTGGGCGGCAACTACCGGTTGACGTACGAGCGGGCCAACTACGAGACCTTCGACTCCACGGTCTTTACGGTCGCGAGCGGCGCGGCGATGAACGTGCCGGATGTGGTGCTGCGGATCGGACGCGGCGAAATCGCCGGCTCGGTGAGGCTCGCGGCGAGCGCGATTCCGGGGTTCGTCCTGAGCGACGAGAAGTCCGGCGTGGTCGTCACGCTCCGCGACGAGAACGGGGCCGAGGTCGCCAGCACCCTCACCGACGCCTCCGGCAGCTACAGGTTCTCGGGCGTCGCGGTCGCCACCGTGGCCGGCCGTCACGAGGTGACGGCGACCCGCGAGCACTTCGCTGCAGCCTTTGCCGAGGTCACCGTGGAAGCGAACGCGACCACGAGCGTCGCGGAGATCATCCTACAGCTGCAGCCAGGCGCATTGGCCGGGCACGCCTATCCCAACAACGGCGTCAACGAACAGGGGCGCACCGAGAACATGGGCGGCGTGGAGATTTCGGTCAGCGGCGTCGCCTACAACGGCGTCCCCTTCAACAAGGCGGGCGCGAGCTCGGCGGCGGCCGACGGCTCGTGGATCAGGGATGGCCTGCCTCCGGGCACCTACGAGGTGCATGCATCGTCCCCAAACCGGCGCTGCCAATTCAAAGACGGTGCGAGACCCGAGCTCTAGGTCTTCGCAGGCCAGACGACCACCCTCGGAGACACCTACGCGATCGACTGTTACGACACCCTCGCGCCAGGACCGCTGAAGCTCGCAGCGACCCGGGCGTGGACGAACGAAACGAGCTTCGAGCTCGCGATCGACGGGGAGGAGGGCGAAGCCCAGGACCTGACGCAGCCGACCTCGAACCTGAGGGGCTACCAGTACGTCCAAGGTCGGCTGCCTGATTGGAGCCTGGCAACCCGGGCCGTTCCGCTTCGAGCTGACGCCGAACGCCGAGAACACGCTCTGGGTGCGCGCCATCGACTGGTCGGGCAACGTCGGGCCCGCGACCTATGTGACGGTCGTACACGACGGCGCAGCCCCGGAGATCCCGACGGTGCTGACCCCGCGCGCCTACGTGAACGCGACGACCACCTCGGTCAGCCTCACCGGCGCCGAGGGCGATCCGACCTTCGAGACCTACCTGGCCTGCAGCGACGAGATCGAGCCGGCCGAGAGTTGTCCGCCGCTGCCGACCTGCTCGCCAGGGCCGTCAAGCGCCTCGTTCGCGCTCTCGCTCACCGCGGGCAAGCGCACCTGCGTCTGGGCACAGAGCCGTGATCTGGCGGGCAACACGAGCGCCGTCTCCGCGCCGGTCTCGATCCTTTGCGACCTGTCGCGCCCGGCGGCCCCGGTGATCGGCCCGGTCTACGAGTCCTCGGATTTCACCGTGCGCGCCAAGAGCGTGGACGTCTTCGTGAAGGGCTACGTGCTGAATGACCTGCCGCTCGGCGGCGCGCTGTCGCCGGGCAAGGGCATCGCGTACCTCGAGGTCGATACCGGCGCCGGGTTCGTGCCGCTGTGTCCTCTGTGCCGTCACGAAGAGGATCCCGAGAGCTGGGACCCGTGTCGCAGCGACTGCGCCTGCGACTCGATGGTGCAGTGCGCGACCGTCCAGCGTCTGAACGGGCAAACCTGGGAGCCGCATCGCGAGCTTCGGTCGCTGCGCGTGCCGCTGGTGGACGGGGCGACCAACCGCATCTCCGTGCGCGCGGTGGACCTCGCGGGCAACGTCGGCGATGGCGCCTCGATCTCGGTCGTGGCCGAGGGGATGAGGGTCTTCGCGCAAGGCGCGGGGACGCAGAGCGTGCCGCGCTTCTACAAGGGTTCAGTCGCCTTCGCCGACTCCGGCGCAGTGCGCTACGCCCCGCTCGACGGGAGGCGCATGCCGACGAGCCCCACATGCCTCATCCCGTCGGGCAACAACGACTACCTGCGCAGTCGAAGCTGCGAGAGCCAGAGCGTCGCCGAAGTGCTGGCGGCTCCGGGAGAGCTGGGGCTGGCGGTGATCTCGACGAGCAGCGGAATGGGCCGGGGCTTCGACGCGCTCAAGCTGCTGCGGCCAGGCGCCGCCTGTCCCGGGGGCGCAGACACGCTCAAGGAGCTGCGCCCCGCCGACGGCGAGCCCGAACCTTGGTTCTTCGCGAGCGTCGCGGCCTTTGGAAAGAACCTGGGCTGGGTCGAGGTCGGCAACTGGGGCACAGCCGTTCAGGACCAGAAGAAGGTCTTCACTTGTCAGCTCGACGAATGCATCAAGAAATGCGGCGAGGCGTGCCTCCCGGACGAGAAGAGGCAGTTCGAGTTGGGCCCTGCGGCCGGGCCCGGGCACATGGCCTCGCTGCGCGCCGGCGGTGACTACCTGCTCTGGGCAGCCGAGGAGGAGGCGCCCTGCCCGATGCCGAAATACATCTGGCGGCTCACCTACGTCTCCAGGGCACCGAGCTGGAGGCCTGACTCCCCCTACGAGGCCGGGGACATCGTCTGGGCGTCACCGCCGAACGGCCACGCCTACCTCGCGCTCCAATCCGGCACCAGCGGGTCGACGCCGCCGAGCTGGCCGACCGACATCGACACCAGCGACACCTCGAGAACGAGCTGGGAGGGGCGGGAGTTTTCTGACGGCGAGGTGAGGTGGCGCGAGCTCTCCTACGCGTTCGTTGCCCAGCACGCGACGCTGTCGGCCGACGGCAAGCTCCTCCTCACCGCCGACAACGCCGGGGCGCTGACCTGGCAAGCAAGCACCGAGTACTCGCACCTGCAGACGATCCACCCGACGGAAGACAACGGCTTCGTCTTTGTCATGTGGAGCTCCAGCGGAGCCTTTGGGAACCGAGGGACAAGCGGTCCGACCGAACCGCTCTGGCCGACCGAGGCCAGCGCGACAGTGGTGGACGGCGAGCTGACCTGGGTTGCGGTCCCCGCGGAGTCGATGGGACGCGAGGAGAGCAACCCTCCGGCGACCTACACGGTGCGGGGAATCGGCCAAGACCGGCTCTGGGGAATCGGCCTGGACCAGCCCCCGGGAACCGGCGACGACACGTCCGTGAGCACGTCGCCATCGGCGAGAAGGTCAAGGGCGGGCTCGTCATCGAGGCCGGGAGGGCGGCCGCCATCAGCCAGACTTTCGACAAGGCCATTCACCGTCTGGGACGCCGCGCCCGACGGCACCTTCGTGGGCGATCCGACATACCTGCGGCACCAGGTCGCCAAGGGCGGCGATCCGCGCCTGCTCGAGTTGGATCAAGGGTTGCTCGTCTACGCCTTCGGCTTGGACCTGGTGGCGACCGACCTTTCGACGCTGCGATGGGAGAGCGCCCAGGAGTGGGAGCACAACCCGCTGCTCGCAGACGACGGGACCATCATCTTCACGCGTGGAGGCCCCGAGCGGACACTGGTCGCCCGCGCCACCGACGGCACCGAGACCGCCGCCGCGCTGCCGGGTGTCGATCTCGACCTCGGTGAGCTCGGCCCGGTGCTCGCCGGCAAGACCCTGCTCATTCCCGTCTTCCCTCCCGCTTCCTCTTCCGAGCGTCCGCATCTCCTCGGGATCTACGCGGGTGCGGACGGGAAGTTCTTTACGGACGGTGATCTGGCTCCTTTCAAGGTGGAGCTGCCTGGGACGCACTCCGTGCCCGTGCGGCTCTTGGCCGGAGGCGGGAACGCCGTCTGGATTCAGGAAGAGGGTCTCGAGGGCCAGCGGGTGCTGGCCGGCTACGTGTTGCTGCAGCCCACCGTCGGTCCCGCGACCGTCGTCGCGCTCGGCGCCAACGCGCTCACCAGATACGCCGGCCTGGCCATCTCCGAGCAATTCGTCGTCTGGCAAGAGCCGTCCGAGGGAGGGGCCGCGGTGATGGCGCTGAAGTACATCAGAGGAGGCGCGCTGTCCCCGCTCCAAGCGCTCCACTGCGGGCACTTCGCGGAGCTTCTCGGCGATACGACTTGGTGCGAGGCGGACTCTGAGGGCAATGCCGGTCCCCGCTGGACGGGGGTCATCAAGCAAGTCCTCGCTTCGAAGGGCAAGATACTCGTGCAGCTCAACGTGCCCGGCTCAGTCGCCCCGCGACTCATCGTCTTGGACCCCGGGCCGGACGGCCGCTTCGGAACGGGCGAGGCGCCTGAAGACGATAAGGTGTTCGAGGTGCCGCTCGGGGCGCTGGCCATCGAGAACGAAGCGGTCGCCTTCGGCGGCGACTCGGTTTCTTTCGCCGCCAGCGCGCCCGGGCTGTCGGCGCAGCTCTACACCTGGCGTCCAGAGTCCGGCGCGGTGCTGCAGCGCACCTTCCACTTCTCCGAAAAGCGCGACGTGCGCATGGCGCCCTCCGGCCGCGTCGTCTGGGCGGACTCCGTCTTCGACAGCCGCTCGGTCTTCGTCTGGATGCCGTAGGTCGCTCGACCGGGCGCGCGTCGCTCTCGAGTGGCGCGCGCCCGGAGAGCTGGACGCCAGCTCCTCGCCGGGGTCGCGCGCCTCGCGAGGCCGCGCTCGCCGCACGACCAACCCCTCCGCCAGCAGGCCATCCGTCGGGCTCGAACCTCGGAGGCACGGCGCCGCCGTCGCGCGCCTGCGCGGCTGGGCGTGGGACATTGACCTGCGGCCCGCCCGCCGTCGCCACCGCCGGCGATGGACCAGGCCTCCGTGCGGCATCGCGCGCGCCGCGAGCCCGGACGCGCGCCGCGCGAGAAGCCGAAGTACGACGGCCTCGAGGAGAGGCTGCTCGTCCTCCACCCGCACCCGAGCGGAGTGGAGCGGGTGCTCGAGTACCCGAAACGTGCCGATCGACGACACGCTGAAGGTGCGCTACGGCTTCGCCGACAAGGCGCGCGCCGACGCGTCGCTCGCTTCAAGATGCTCCCCGACGGCCAGGCCGTGTTCGAGGAGAAGGTCTCGGGGCGCGGCCTTCCGATCAAGGAGATCGGCACCCCGGCCCTCGCCGGACACGAGGTCAAAGTCGCCTTCGCCGTCGCTTCGCCGAAGCTGAGTTGGTGCCTCCTCGGCGTGGGCAGGGCCCCCTGAGCCAAGCGCGCGGCCTCGAACGCCGCCTACAACAGCAGCCCGGCGCTGAAGATCGCCCCGCTCCAAAGCAGGGTCATCACGCAATAGCCCATGATGTCGCGCGCGCCGAGCCCGGCGATGCCCAGCAGCGGCAAGGCCCAGAACGGCTGGATCATGTTCGTCCATTGATCGCCGTAGGCGATGGACAACGCGACCTTCGCCGGATCGACGCCGAGCGCCAGGCCGGCCGGGATGTTGATAGGCCCCTGCACGATCCATTGCCCGCCGCCCGAGGGCACGAGAAGTTGATGATGCCGCCGGCGAAGAAACTGAAGAGCGGGAAGGTCGTCGCGGTCGAGAACGAGATGAACCAGTGGGCAATCACCGCGGCGAGGCCCGAGGTCACCATGATCCCCTGGATGCCGCCGTAGAGCGGGAACTGCAGAGCGATCCCTCCGGCGCCCTTGATCGCCTGCTCGACGGCGCGCACGTAGGCGATGGGAGTGCGGTGAAGGATCACCCCGAGCACCAGGAAGAAGAGGATGACCGTGTTGAGGCTCAGGTCGAAGCCTCGAACGGCGAAGTGCCGACCGAGCGCGAAGACGCCGACTGCGCCGAAGAGCCCGTTGAGCAGCACGCTGCGCTCGATCCGCGCGGCGGGCGTCATCGCCTCGAGGGCGGCCGGCGCGGCGTCGATCGCGGGTTCGGGCTCGGGCGGCACCGCGACCGCCTTGGCTTCCGGCCCTTGGGCACCGCTCTTCTTCGCCATCAGGCCGAAGAGGAGTGGCAGCGACACGATGAGCGCCCAGGTGGTCGGGAGGTTGCGCGCCGAGAAGATGGTCTCGGTCACCGGGACGATGCCGGTGGCCGCTTCGACGATGTGGCCCTTGGTGGCGATCGCCAGCGGGATGGAGCCGGACAAGCCGCCGTGCCAGACGACGAAGCCCGAGTACGCGGCAGCGACGACGAGGCCGTAGTCGAGCCTCTCCATCCGACGCGCAAGCTCCTTGGCGAGCAGCGCGCCGACGATCAGGCCGAAACCCCAGTTGAGAAAGCACGCCACGGCCGCGACCAGCACGGTGAGCATCGCTGCCTGGACGCTCGTCTTCGGGATGGACGCAAGCCTCCGAAGCAGCGCCCTGACCGGTGCGCTGCTGGCCAGCGCGTGGCCGGTGACCAGGATGAGGATCATCTGCATCGCGAAGCCCAGGATTTCCCAGAGCCCGTCACCCCACATTCCGACCAGCTCGAGCGGGCCGCTGTCGGTCAGAGCCCAGGCGAGCCCGAAGGCCGCGAAGGTGAGAAGAATCCAGAACTCCTGACCTAGCCGCCGCTCAGGATGAAACACTTCAGGCTTCCAGGATGGCGTACCGCATGCGGAGCCTCGTCCCGGGGTAGATCGTCTCGGTCGCATTCAGTTCGTCGCACAGCGCGC
>JBMNNX010000196.1:0-12578 GCA_050942745.1 Myxococcales bacterium | reverse complement strand
CGATCCCCTGACCGCCGCGATGGCGTCCTTCTGCCCCGGCGCGGTCACCTTCTTCGCGCGCGATCCCACTGACCCGACGCTCGAGGCGCACCGTGCGCGCGGCGGGCGCGCCGTGTTCGTCGAGGAGCAGGCCATCGTCGCCGCCGAGGGCCAGCAGAAGACGCGGGTCATCGAGCTCGCGCAGGTGCCGATGACCCTCGGCGGTCTCATCGCCTTCCAGACCGAGAACGCCCTGGCGGCCGTCGGCGCGGCGTGGGCGGCCGGCGTTCCCTGGGAGACCATCCGAACCGCGCTCTCCACCTTCGTGACCGATCCGCGCAGCGTCCCCGGTCGCTTCAACGTGCTCGCCTACCACGGCGCGACGGTAATCGCCGACTACGGCCACAACCCGGACGCGCTCCAGGCCATCGCCGACGCCATCGAGCAATTGCCTGCCCGGCGCCGCGTGGTGGTCCTGAGCTGCGCGGGCGACCGGCGCGACGAGGACATCCTCCACATCTCGGAGATCGCCGGGAACGCCTTTGACGAGGTCGTCCTCTACGAAGACGCGTGCAACCGCGGCCGGGCCGACGGCGAGGTGATCGCGCTGATGCGCCACGGGCTCGGCCGAGGGCGGCGGGTCTCGGCGACGAGCGAGCACTACGGCGAGCTGGCGGCGATGCAGGCGGGCCTGAACGCCTTGCAGCCGGGCGACCTGCTGGTCGCGCTCGTCGATCAAATCGAGACCTCTCTGGCGTTTCTCGAGCAGACCGTGGCGGAGAAGAAGTCGTCCGTGCCAAAGCCCACTTCGGCCGCCGCCTGACCGAGCCTGATGCGAACCGACCCCACCCGCGCGCGCCTGGGCAACGACGCTCCACAGGTAGAGCTCTTCGCCGACGGCGCCTGCCTCGGCAATCCCGGGCCGGGAGGCTGGGCCTTCGTGCTTCGGATGGGCAAGCACCAGCGCGAGGGCTCGGGCGCCGAGGCCGACACGACGAACAACCGGATGGAGATCACCGCGGTCATCCGCGGGCTCGAGGCGCTCAAACGCCCGTGCCGCGTCGGTCTCGTCAGCGACAGCCAGTACGTCGTCAAGGCGATCAACGGGTGGCTCGCCGGCTGGAAAGCAAAGGGCTGGCGGCGCAACAACGGTCCGGACGGCGCGCTGCTCAACGCGGAGCTGTGGAAGCGGCTCGACGCCCTGCTTCAGGTCCACGACGTCAAGGCCAGTTGGGTTCGCGGCCATGCCGGCCACCCGGAGAACGAGCGCTGCGACCAGCTCGCCCGAAATGCGGCAGAGCGGTTGAGGGCTGGATGATGAAGCTCAGGGTCGTCGCCTGGTAACGAGCGGCCGCTGCGAACGACGGACGGCTCGTAGCCTGACGGCCGCGAGGCCGAACGGCCGGAAGGATGGACGGCGGGCGAAGACGTGGAGGTTGGTGCTCTGGCTGTGCCACCGGAGGGGCTACGTCCGCACCCGCCGCCACGAAGGGCGGCGATCCGTTCTGCCCCTGTACCGGCGGTAGAGCTCGCGCTTTGGCGCGCGCAGGCGGAGCTGGAGCTCCGCCCAGCTTGCCGCAGCCCCGCCATCCAACGGCCCAGCAGCAGCTCTGCCGTCTATCGGCCCGCCGCAGGCCCGCCCCTCGATCAGCCTCCCCCTTCCAACCCCCTCCGCAGAAAAATGGAAGGAAATGGACACGTGCCCCGTCTTCGGGCAGACGACGCGAGAAATCCACGGTGGAGCGAAGAATGCGACGAGGAATCGTATTGGGCGTGGCGGCAGTGGCTGCGGTCGGAATTGGCGCCGGTCTCGTGCTGGGTCTCCAGTCGGGCAAGAAGGAGCTCGACCAGTTCGAGACCGCGCCGATCAAGCGCGGCCGGCTCGCCGCCTGGGTGACGGCGACCGGGACCATCTCCCCGCGCGTCACCGTGCAGGTCGGCAGCCAGGTCTCCGGCCGCATCCAGGAGTTGTTCGCCGACTTCAACTCGCGCGTCACCAAGGGCCAGCTCATCGCCCGCATCGACCCGCAGCTCTTCGAGACCGAGGTGGCGCAGGCGCGCGCGAACCTCGTCTCCGCCCAGGCCGCCGTCAAGGGCGCAGAGGCGCAGCTCGCCGACGCGAAGCGCCAGTTCCAGCGCTCCTCGTCGCTCGCCGAGCGCAAGCTCGTCGCCCAGGCAGACGCCGACTCGGCGCTCGCCGCGATGGAGTCGGCCGAGGCCAACCTCGCCGCCAACAAGGCCAAGCTCGAGCAGGCGCGCGCCGCGCTCGAGCGCGCCCAGACCAACCTCGCCTACACCAAGATCTACTCGCCCATCGACGGCGTGGTCATCTCGCGCGACGTCGACGTCGGCCAGACCGTCGCCGCCTCGCTGCAGGCCCCCACCCTGTTCACCATCGCCGAGGACCTGCGGAAGATGGAGGTGCACACCAGCGTCGCCGAGTCGGACGTCGGCCGCCTCGCCCCCGGGATGAAGGTCGAGTTCACGGTCGACGCCTTCCCTGGCGAGCGCTTCGCCGGCGTGGTCAAGGAGGTGCGCTACTCGCCGACGACCGTCCAGAACGTCGTCACCTACGACGCGGTCGTTTCGGTCGAGAACCCCGAGCTCAAGCTGCGGCCGGGCATGACCGCCGACGTCAGCTTCCTCGTGGACGAGCAGGACGACGTCCTGATGGTGCCCAACGCGGCGCTGCGCTTCCGGCCGCCGGAGGAGTACCTGGCCAAGGCTCGGGCGCAGCTCGAGCAGGGAGGCGAGGGCGCCGCTTCCGACGGCAAGGCCAACGCCGAGCGTCGCGCCGAACGCGCTGCCTCCGGCCGCGGCAAGCGCCCGCTCTGGAGGCTTGGACCCGACGGCAAGCCGCAAGCGGTCCGCGTCGAGATCGGCATCAGCGACGGGCGCAACACCGCGGTGAGCGGCCCCGGGCTCAAGGAGGGTGACCTGGTGATCACCGGCACCGCCGGCGCAGAGCCGGCCACGCCCGCGCCGAGCAGCGGACAACGGCGCCCTCCCGGCCGCTTCCTGTGAGGCACGACCATGGCGCTCATCGAAATCCGCGACATGCGCAAGACGTACGACTCCGGCGAGGTGCAGGTGCACGCGCTGCGCGGCGTCTCGCTCGACATCGAGCCCGGTGAGTCGGTGGCCATCATGGGCGCGTCCGGCTCGGGCAAGTCGACGCTGATGAACATCCTCGGCTGCCTCGACCGGCCCACCAGCGGCAGCTACAAGCTCGCCGGCGAAGAGGTGGCCACGCTCAGCCGGGTCCGGCTCGCCGAGGTGCGCAACCGCACCCTGGGCTTCGTCTTCCAAAACTTCAACCTGCTCGCGCGCACCAGCGCCCTGGAGAACGTCGAGCTGCCGCTGATGTACGCAGGCGTCCCGCGCAAGGAGCGCCACCGGCGCGCGATCGCCGCGCTCGAGCGCGTTGGGCTCGGCGGGCGTATCCACCACCACCCGAACCAGCTCTCCGGCGGCCAGCAGCAGCGCGTCGCCATCGCCCGCGCCCTGGTCGGCGAGCCGCAGCTCATCCTCGCCGACGAGCCGACCGGCAACCTCGACTCGCGCACCAGCGTCGAGGTGATGGCGCTGTTTCAGGACCTGGTGGCCTCGGGGATGACCCTGGTGCTCGTCACCCACGAGCCGGACATCGCCGAGCACGCCGCCCGCGTCGTCGAAATCCGCGACGGCCTCATCCGCCGCGACGAGCGGCGAGTGCCCAAGCCCGCCCGAGCCCGCGCGGCCGAGGAAGGAGCGTGCTCATGAACCTCGGCCAGATCTTCCTCGTCGCGCTCCGCGCGCTCTTGCGCAACAAGATGCGCTCCTTCCTGACCGCGCTCGGCGTGATCATCGGCGTCGGCGCGGTCATCGCGATGACCGCCATCGGCGCGGGCGCCAAGGCGCGGGTCGAGAAGACCTTCGAGTCGATGGGCAGCAACATGCTCATGGTGCGCTCGGGCAGCAGCCGCCGCGGCGGCGTGCGCGGCGGGGCCGGCTCGCAGCCTTCCATCACCTGGGACGACCTCGAGGCGATCCGCTCCGAGGTGAGCTCGGTGCGCTACACCGCGCCGGTGCTGGGCATGAGCGCGCAGGCGATGGCCGAGGGCCAGAACTGGGGCACCAACGTCCAGGGAACCACGCCCGACTACTTCCTCATCCGCAACTGGCAGGTCGCCCGCGGCACGATGTTCGACGAGTCCGACGTGGCGACCGGGGCCAAGGTCGCGGTGCTCGGCCAGACGGTCGTCGACAACCTGTTCGGCCCCTTCTCCAATCCGATAGGCCAGCAGGTGCGCATCAACCACGTGCCGTTCGAGGTCATCGGCGTGACCGCCTCCAAGGGCCAGTCCGGGCCGGGCGGCGACCAGGACGACGTCGTCTTCGTCCCGGTGAGCACCTTCCGCGCCAAGCTGCAGGGAGGACTGCAGCAGTTCATCACCGGCACGATCTACATCGGTGCGGCCTCGCAGGAGGCGACGAAGCGGGCGCAGGCGGAGATCGAGTCGCTGCTGCGCGCGCGCCACAGGATCCGCCCCGGGGCCGAGAACGACTTCTCCGTGCGCAACCTCGCCGAGTTCGCGGCCGCGCAGCAGGAGGGCGCCGAGACGATGACCTCGCTGCTCGCCGGCATTGCCCTCGTCAGCCTGCTCGTCGGCGGCATCGGCATCATGAACATCATGCTGGTCAGCGTCACCGAGCGCACCCGCGAGATCGGCCTGCGCATGGCCATCGGGGCCAAGCCGCTCGACATCCTCACGCAGTTCATGGTCGAGGCGGTGGTGCTCTCCATGGTCGGCGGGCTGCTCGGCGTCGGCTTCGGCCTGGGGACCGCGTCCTGGCTGGTAGCGCGCTTCGACTGGCCGATGCTCGTGCAGCCCGACATCGTCGCCCTCGCCATCGGGTTCAGCGGTTTCGTGGGGATCGCCTTCGGGCTGTGGCCCGCGCTCAAGGCGTCCCGGCTCGATCCGATCCAGGCCCTGAGGTACGAATGAACACCCCGATCCTGCTCCTTGCTCTCGCGCTCCAAGCGAGCCCGCTCACCATCGAGCAGGCGGTCGAGACCGCCCTCTCCAACCACCCGGACCTGCGCGCCGCGAGCAGCCAGGCCGATTCGGCGAGCGCGCGCGCCCGCGCTTCGCGCGGCCCGCTGCTGCCGCAGGTCCGAGCCTCGGCTTCGGCCGGCTACGGCGCCCGCGACCCGTGGGAGCAGGCGATAGTCAGCAACGGCGACCTCGGCGCCGCAGTCTCGGCGGACGTGCTGCTGTACGACTTCGGGCGCACCCGCAACCAGTGGCGCTCCGCGCAGGCGAGCGCAGAGGCGACCGCGCACAGCGCTCAGGCGGTCGCCGCCGACGTCGTGCTCAACGTGCGGCTCGCCTTCTTCGACGTGCTCGAGTCCGAGGCGCTGGTGCGGGTCGGGCGCGAGACGCTCGCCAACGAGCTGCGCCACCTGCAGCAGATCGAGCAGTTCGTCGAGGCGGGGACCCGGCCGGCCATCGACCTCGCGAAGCTGCGCACCACGGTCGCGACGGCGCGCGCCGCGCTCGTTCGTGCCGAGAGCAACCTGCAGATAGCCAAGGCGCGGCTCAACCAGGCGATGGGCGTCACCGCGAGCACCGACTACGAGGTCGCGCGCTCCAGCCTGCCTCCCCTCGCGCTCGAGGCGGAGGCGACCGACGTCCTGTTCGCCCGCGCGGTGGACAATCGCCCGGAGCTGGCGGCGCAGCGCTCGTCCATCCGGGCGAGCGAGCTGAGCGTGAAGGTGGCCGAGAAGCGCCTGTGGCCCTCGCTGCAGCTCGGCGCGGGCCTGAGCTACTTCGCCGACGACATCCTCGCTCCGGGCTGGAGCGCGTCGCTGGGATTGACGCTGAGCTGGACGCTGTTCGACGGGCTGGCAGCGCCCGCGAACGAGGAGGCCGAGCGGGCCAACGTCGTGACGGCCCAGGCGCGCCTGACCGGGCAAGAGCAGCAGATCTGGACCGAGGTCGACACGGCCCTCGTCGATCTCGGGTCGGCCAAGGCCGAGCTCGAGGCCGCCCGGCAAGGCCTCGTGTCGGCGCGCGAGCTGTTGAGCCTCGCCGAGGCGCGCTACGCAGAGGGCGTCGGCAGCTCCATCGAGCTGTCGGACGCGCAGCTCGAGCTGTCCAACGCCGAGGTTCAGGTGGTGCGCGGCGAGTACGACGTCGCCGCGGCCCGCGCCCGGCTGCTCCGGGCCATCGGCGAGCGGGACTGGAGCTGAGGAGATGTCGAGTCGTTCGAGCGATAGTCGGTCGGCTCGAGGGTAGGCCGAGCGCGCGAGGAGGAAGTCGAGGTCTCTCGACTTCGGTCGCGGCGACCGAGCGGGAAGGATCGAGGTTCGAGGGAGCGAGCTGGTGGGGACCGCGGCACGAGCGCTGGAGGCACCGAGGGCGGACGCGCAGACGCTCGCCGAGGCGTGCGCCTGCGCGAAGGCCGGCGACGGTGCGGCCTACCGGCAGGTCGTCGAGCTGGCGCACGCCACGGTCTATCGGCTCGCGCTGCGACTGGTCGGCGACGAGGACGAGGCGGCCGACATCGCTCAGGAGACCTTCGTGCGCGCGTGGTCGACCATCGAGGAGCTGCGCGAGCCGGCCGCGGCGCTCGGATGGCTGTGCCGAATTGCGCGCAACCTGGCGCGCGACAGGACCCGAGGCTGGTGGTGGAGCCGCCGGCGGCCGCTCGGGAGCGACGACGAGGCGGCGCTGCGCCTGGTGCGCTCGGACGGTGGGCAGCGCCCCGACGACGCCCTCGCCTCCGCGCAGCTCGGCGCGCAGGTGCGAAGGGCGCTCGCCGCGCTCGGCGAGAAGCATCGCGTCGTGCTCGAGCTGCGGGAGGTCGACGGCATGGACTACGAGGAGATCGCCGCGGCGCTCGGGGTTCCCGTCGGGACCGTCGAGTCGCGGCTGCACCGGGCGCGCAAGGCGCTGGCGAAGCGGCTGGAGCGACGCGTCAACAGGGAGGACGCGCGATGACCTGCAAGAGGACCGAGAGCATGTTCAGCCCGTACCTCGACGGCCGGCTTTCGTCCGAGGAACGCGGCCGGCTCGAGGAGCACCTGGCCGGATGCCAGGGCTGTCGAGACGAGCTGCGCGCGTGGAAGGCCGCCTCCGCCGCCCTGCGATCGCAGCCTGCCCCCGCGGTTCCCGCGGGCCTCGCCGAGCGCGCCTGGAGGGCCGCCCTGAGCCGCAGGCAGGAGCCGAGCTTCGTCGAAGGCTTCATCTACGCGGGGAGGCGCGCGGCACTCGCGGGCGCGTTCGCCGCCGCGGTCGTCTGGACCGGGCTCTTCGCCTGGGGCGGCCTCGAGGTGATCGAGTCGAGGTTCGACGCCGAGCCGCAAGGCGTCATCGAGGTGGCGGAGATGGTTTGGACCGCGGAGGTGCTCCCGTGACCAGCAAGCGCAGTCGGTACGTCGCCATCGGGCTCGCCGTCGTCGTCTTCCTGCTCGGCTTCGTCTCCGGGGTCGGCGTCGGCCCCCTGCTGATGGGACCGCCGCGCGACGGGCCGTCCCGGCACGGCCCCGAGAAGACGCTCCAACGCTACCAGCGCGCGCTAGACCTCAGCGCCGAGCAGCGCGCGAAGATCGAGCCCATCGTCGAAGCGCGCTTCTGGGCGATGGCCGAGCTCTTCGAGACCATCGACCCGAAGGCAGAAGAGATTCACCGCAAGGCGGAGCAGGAGATCAGGTCGCTGCTGAAGCCGGATCAGCAGAAGCGCTTCGACGAGATGAATGAGCAGTTCCGGCAGCGCCGGGCGCAGAAGCGGAAGCGGCTCGAACAGGCGCGAAAGGCGGAGGCCGCGCGCGACTGAGCAGACCTGGAAAGGCGCGCGAGTGCGGGCGCGGTTTCTCTACGCGATCAGCAGCGATCGGCCGACTCAGTCCCCGGCGCCCTCGAACACCTCGTCGGGTCGCGGCGCGTCCAGAACACGCACGGTCCAGAGGTCGAGCTGCTGGGTTGTCGCGCCACACACCCGCCTGCGCCTGCGGCGCGAGAGCGCTCTTGTGCTCGACCAGGCACACGAGCGAGCCGCCGTCGCGCAGGCTCTGGCGGAAGAGCAGGTCGGTGCAGACCTCGCTCAGCCCCTCGCCGACCAGCTCGCCCCGGGCAGGTTTGGGATCCGCGTCGTTCACGCGCGAAGCGAGGGCCGAGGGCAGTCTCTCGCGCAAGAAGGTCCGCGGATTCCCGGCTGCTCGAGCAGCAGCTTGCAGAGGTAGTCATGGGCCTGCGCGATCTCCTTCGTCCTCGTCCGCTCCCGCTCGAGCTCAAGAGTGGAGAGCAGGCTAGCGGGTGCCCCTGACATCGTTGCTCGAGCGCTCGGAATGATTGCGAACGGCAGCTTCTGCCCGACAGCCGTTCAGCAGATCGCTCCGTCGCTACGAGGCGCTCGGATTGAGCTCAATCGCCGTCGCCACTCGCGATGGCTGCCGTCTCTTGCAGCGCGCGAAGCCGCCTTTCGCCCCAGCCAACCCGCGCACTCCCCGGTGTCCGAGCCTCCCTCAGTCGCCCGCCAGATCCGCGAGCAGCTCCCCGAGCACCTGCTCCTCGTGCACCGCCCTGCCCTGCCTTCGCATCGCCGGCTCGAGCTTCGCGTCCCACCGCGCGGCGACCGGCTCACCGCGCAGCTCGCTCCCCCCCGCGGCGGCGCTCTCGTAATCCCGCGCCGACATTCGCCACGGCCACGCGAAGAACCGCTCGATGACCAAGTTGGCAATTCGCAGCCCCGGCCAGTCGAAGTCGCCGTGGTAGCGCAGCAGCGCGCCAGCCGCGGCGAGCTGGCCGAGCAGCTTGAGCGCCGTGTTGCGCGGCATCCCCTCGGTGCAGACGAGCGGCGCGCACTTTGCCCCCAGCGCGTTGGCGGCCGCGACGACCACGCTCGGGTTCTCACAGACGAACACGACGCCGAGCTCTGCGAGCCTCAGCGGCTCGCGATGGAGCTGCCGCGCGCTCACTCGACAGGGCTCGCCCGCCTCCGCGTGCATTCGCAGGCTGCGCGCGGTCAGCGTCTCGCCCTCGGCGCGCAGGTTGAGCACCAACACCGGCGCGCTCAGCTCATCGCAGAGCACCCCGGCAGCGGCCCACAGCTCGCGCCGCGACTCGGCGTCTTCGCGAACCTCGATCCCGAACGCGCGCGCCACGAGCCGCAGCGCCAGCGTGCCGAGCGGCTCTCCGGGATCGAGCGCGTGCGCGTCGCCGGCGACCGCGGCGGCGAGCTCGGCGATGGGCACGTGACCCGCGGGAAGCCTCGCCGCGACCTCCAGCGCCCTCGTCGCCAGCGCCTCGGCCCGCTCCAGCTCGCCGGCGGCGAGCCGCTTGAGCAGCCCGCTCGCGCGCAGCTCCTCGAGCCACTGCGGCGCCGCGGGAATCGCCGCCGCGCGCTCGCCGAGCCGCGCGAACAGCCGCGCCCACTCCTCGGCCTCCTGCTCGCGCCGCGCTCGCCGATCCTGTACCGGCCCGACCAGCGCCTCCACCGCCTCGCGCAGGTTCGAACAGAGCCCGGCGCCGACGAGCAGCCTCTCCAGGCGCTCGAGATTCACGCTCAGCGAGTCGCCGCGCCCGCCCGATGTGCCGAAGAGCCTGCCGACCGCTTCGCGCTGCGCCGCGGTCGGCTCACGGAGGCTGACCGTGCCCCGCAGCGCCTCGCCCTTCTCGAGCCGGCGGCGCATCCGCTCGAGCAGCCAACCGACCTCGGCCGCGCCGAGCACCTCGTTCAGCCTCGCGCGCGCGCTCACCGGGCCTCCGCCCGCTCGCCTTGCGGCGGCGCCGCAGGACAGACGACGTGCTCGAGGTGGGCCCGCTCGCGCCCGTTCCACAGCCAGCGCGTCACGCCCACCGCGTCGATGCCCGGCCGCGTGGCGAGCTGGTAGATGGCCAGCCCCGGCAGCGTCGCGTAGCAGCCCCACTCGCGCTCGCTCGTCATCAGGAAGTCCAGATCGAAGGCGTGCAGCAGGCCCATCGACTTGGCGCGCATGTCGGAGTCCACCCCGACGAAGGCCTCGTCGAGCAGGATCAGCCGCGGCGCACAGGGGGCGGCCGACTTGTAGTGCGCGGCCGCGGCCGCGAACTTGGGCACCGTCAGCGCGATGGCCTTCTCGCCGCCCGATCCGGTCCCGTGCGTGCGCCGCGTCAGCTTCTTCCACCGTCCGTCCTGGAAGCGCTCCACGCTGAAGCGGTGCCAGGCGCGGTAGTCGAGCGCACGGGCGAGGTGCTCCTGCCAGGTGCCCGCCTCGTCCTCGGTCCGCACCCGCGCGATCTCGCGCTGAAGGAAGGCTCCCACCGCCTCGCGCTCGGCTGCAGTCCAGGTGGCGGTCGTGCGCAGCAGCCGCTTGCGCGCCTCGGCGAGCCCGGGGCGCTCGTCCTCGCGCGGCTCCCAGACGAACTTGAGCTTCATCCCGGTGCTCGTCGGCCGCGCCTCGAGCTCCTCGTTCATCGCGCGCACCAGCGCCTCGGCCGCGCGCATCCGCCCGTGCAGGTGCGTCGCCACCTCGCCGATGAGGTGGTTCTCGATGAGCTCGCGCTCGCGCGCGCTGAGCAGCGTCTGGCGGCTCGTCACCTCGGCGTTCAGGTCCTCGGCGAGCTGCGCCATGGTGCGCGTCTGGCCCTGGAAGACGGCGCTGACGACGAGCAGCTCGTCGACCAGCTCGTAGCCGGGCTGGAGCTGCTGGGCGCCGAGCGCCGAGATGAGCGTCTGCACGTGGCGTTGGATCTCGCTCTGGTTGCGCTTCCAGGCCTCGTCGTCGCTCTCCACGCTCGAGAGGCGCTGCTCGATGCGGCGGGCTATCTCGACCCCGCGGCTCGCCGACCACGGCCCCGGCTCGATCTCCGAGAGCTCGGTGTGCGCGACCGCGAAGAGCCCGGTGCCCGCAAAGCGCGCCAGCGCCTGCAGCGCGACGTCGCGAGCCTCGCTCTGGCGCGCGAGCGATTCGCGGTGCTCGCCGATGCGGGCCTCGGCCCTCTGCGTCCTCCCGTACAGCTCGCGCTCGCGCCGCTTCGCCTCGTCCTCCGAGCCGCGCAGCCCCGCGATGCGACGGCGCGCCTGCTGCAGTCGAGCGATCACCTCGCGGGCCTCGGCACCGACCGTCTGCTCCAGCGTGTCGCGCGCCTGCACCGCGGCCGCGAGCCGCTGGCGCGCCCCGAGCGCCGCCTGCTCGCGCCGCGCCTCGGCCTGCGCCGCGCCTCGCGCCGCCTCCTCAGCGACGCCGGCCTGCTCGAGCGCCGCGAGGTGCCCCTCGAACCGCGGCCGCAAGCCGGCGAGCGCGTTCTGGTAGCCGCGCACCGCGTCCTCGAGCCCGCGCGGATCGTCCACCCAGGCCTCGACGCCCAGGTCCTTGGCGTCCCGGTCGCGCTCGGAGACCGCCTCGGCGTGGCGGGCACGCCGCTCGGCCACCTTCTCCTCGGCGAGAGCGAGCCGCTGGCGCGCCTGCGCGACGGCCCGCGCCACGGCGCCGAGCTCGGCGACCGCCCGGCGCACGCCGTCGTCCGCGGGGGCGCGCCTTGCCTCCTCGCGCGCCGCCTGCTCGCGGCTGGCGATCGACTCGAGCTCGCGCCGCGCGGCGCCAAGCTCCCTCTCGGCGTCGGCGATGAGCGGCTCGAGCGCGCGCAGCCGCTGTCTGCGGCTCGCCTCGCGCGCGCCCTCGCCGATGTGCTCGGCCTCGGCCTTCGACCACGCGCCGTGCATCGGCCCGAGCTGCCAGCGGCCGTCGGCTGCGACCCAGGCGGTCCCGGCGCCTTCGCCCCAGCCTATCTGGCGCAGCACCGCGCGCACCGTCTCGTCGGACACCGCGGCGCAGCGCGCGTCGTCGCGGTTCACCGCCGGGACCAGCACCAGGCCCAGGTGCCGATCCTCGGGCGGGGGCGGGCTCGTCCCCACGGCGACGGCGACGTCGCGCTCCTCGCGATCGAGCAGCCGTCCCTCGGGCGTCACCCAGGCGTCGAGCAGGCCCGCCGACTCGAGCGCCGCCTCGAGCCCGGCGCGCTCGGCCGCCGTGAGCTCGGCGCTGAAGTCGCACAGCCGCCAGAGCGGTGCTCCCGCCCGCCCGGCGCGCCGGCCCTCGTCGCGCGTATGAGGCGCCGGCGGCGGGCGGTGCTCGCCGGCGAGCAATCGGTCGCGCTCGGCTCGCAGCTCGGCGAGCGCCGACTCCCGCTCGCGCAGCCGTCGCTGCGATTCGGCGCGCAGCGAAGCCAGCCTCTCTGCGGCCGCGCGCTCGGCCTCGGCGACCGCGGCCTGCACCGGGCTGACGCCCTCGGCCCGCTCGCACCAGCCGACGAGCGCCTCGGCGAGCGCCTCTATCGACGCCGGCCGCAGCTCGCGCGCCGCCTCCGACCACAGCCGATAGGCCTCGGCGAGCCCGTCGCGCGCCTGCTCGAGCGCCCGCCGCGCGTCCCGCTCGCGTTCGGCCTCGCGGTCGCGAGCGGCCTCAGCCTCCGCCTTGGCCTGCCTCGCGTGCTCGAGCTCGCACAGCGCGTCCTCGACCGCGCGGTTGCGCCTGGCGAGGTGCCGGCCCGCCTCGAGGCGCTTCTGCGCGGAGGTCTCCACCCTGCGCAGCGCGGCTTCGGCGGCCTTCGGCTCGCGCGCCTCGGGAAGGCCGA
>JBMNNX010000360.1:0-5630 GCA_050942745.1 Myxococcales bacterium | reverse complement strand
CGACACACCAGCGACCGATAGGCGGTCGCTGATCACCGGGGCCCGGAGGGGGTCAGTCTGAGTGACGTAAGGGGGGCAGAAATTGCTGTCGCTTGACACGGTCGCCAGCTCGTCAGACAAGGCCGTGCCGGCGGCCAGTCGAAGAGCGCTTCGAGCGCGCGTCGAAAAGGCCCGGAATGAGCGCCTGGCACTTCGGGCATCGGTTGGTGCCGACCAGCTCGTTGTGCTCGAGCGCGAACCACGCACGCTCGATCAGCACCTGACCGCAGGCGTGGCAGCGGGTCGTGTCGCCCTCGGGGGCGACGACGTTGCCTGTGTAGACGTAGCGAAGCCCCTCGTCGAGCGCGAGGCGGCGGGCCCGCCGCAGCGTCTCCGACGGCGTCGGGGGCACGTCGAGCATCTTGAAGGAGGGATGAAAGGCCGTGAGATGAAGCGGCACGTCGCGGCCCAGCGTCGAGGCGATCCACCTCGCCTCGGCGGCGAGCTCTTCGTCCGAGTCGTTGTGGCCGGGGATGAGCAGCGTCGTCAGCTCGACCCAGACGCCCGCCTTCAGGCAGTGCTCGATGGTCTCGAGCACCGGCGCGAGGCTGGCGAGCGACAGATTGCGGTAGAAGGCGTCGCTGAAGGCCTTGAGGTCGATGTTCGCCGCGTCGATGACCTCGTAGAGCTCGGCGCGCGCTTCGGCGCCGATGTAGCCCGCGGTCACCGCCACGGTGGCGATGCCGTGCTCCCGGCAGGCCCGGGCGATGTCGATGGCGTATTCGGGAAAGACGCTCGGATCGTTGTAGGTGAAGGCGACCGAGGCGGCGCCGTGCTCCTCGCAAAGGCCCGGGACCGCCGCGGGCGGCAGGTCCATCGATCGATCGTGGATCGACCGTGATCGCGACAGGTCGGAGTTCTGGCAGTAGCGACAGCCGAGGTTGCAGCCGGCGGTGCCGATACTGAGGATGCTGCTGCCTGGCAGGAAGTGGAACAGCGGCTTCTTCTCTATCGGATCGACGGCGACCGCGCTCGGCCGGCCGTAGGCGATGAGGTCGAGCCGGCCGCCGCTGTTCTTGCGCACGTAGCAGAAGCCGTGCTGGCCCTCGGCGAGCCGGCAGTGACGAGGGCAGGCCGAGCAGACCAGGTGATCGCCGTCGGCGCGGAAGAAGCGGGCGGGGTAGGTGAGGTCGGTCATGGCGTGTAGACGCTAGCGCCGGACGAACAGCGGGGGAAAGCCAGCCGGCGGGCACGGCGGCCGTCTCCGGCTCGAGCGTTGGGAACAGCGCGCGCGGTGTGCTTTCATCCGTGCCGGCCCGACGATCCTCTGTCGGCGGACGAGGCTCGGCCTCGGAGGTCAACGCGAATGCCGCTCGTGCGCATAGAAGCCCTTGGACCCAAGACTCCGCAGTGGCGCACTGCAGTCTTCGAAGAGGTACACGCCGCGCTCGTCGAGGCGTTCGGGATACCGGAGCACGACCGCTTCCAGCGGCTCGTGCTGCACGGGCCGGGCAACGTCGCGACCGGCGATCGCCCGCCGGAGAGCTGGACGTTGGTCGAGATCACCGCGTTCGCCGGCCGCAGCCTGGAGGCGAAGCGCAAGCTCTATACGGCCCTCGCGCGGCGCCTGTCCGTGCGCCCTGGGATTCCGCCGGCGAGCTTGATGGTCGTGCTCCACGAGGAGCCGCGGGAGAGCTGGAGCGTGCGCGGCGGCACGGCGGCCTGCGACGCCGCCCTCGGCTACAAGGTCGAGGTCTAGACGACGATGGTCTTCCCCGCCGCGGGACGGCTCATCCGCGCCATCGGCTTCGACGACGCGCCGTTCGCCCGCCGGCGCGGCTCCCGGGTGAACGTGGCCGGGGTCGTCTGCTCGGGCACGCGGTTCGAAGGGATGGTCTGGGGCGAGGTGCGGCGCGACGGCTGGAACGCGACCGAAACGCTCGTGCGCCTGCTTGCTGGAGGCAAGTTCTTGCCGCAGCTGCACCTCGTGCTGCTCGACGGCATCACCTTCGGCGGCCTCAACGTCGTCGACCTGGAGCACCTGCACCGCGAGCTGCGCAAGCCGTGCGTCGCGGTGATGCGCGGCCTGCCCGACCTGAGGGCAATGGAGGCCGCCATCCGCAAGCTGCCCAGGCCCGAGCGCCGGCTCGCCATCCTGCGCAAAGCGGGGCCGGTCTACGAGCGGTCGCCATTCTATTTCCAGGTCCTCGGCGCCTCGCCCGACGAGACCGCCGAGGCGCTGCGCCGCCTCACCGACACCGGGAACGCCCCCGAGGCGCTGCGCCTGGCCCACTTGATCGGCGCGGCGGTCGTGCGCGGAGAGAGCGGAAGGGCGGCCTGAGCCCGGAAGACGGAGCGCGCCGAAGCGCTCTGGAGAATCGTCCTGCCGGTGAGTCTCCGGGCCCGTCCCGGCGACCAGACCGGCTGGCGGTGAGCTCGCGATCAGGTCGCGGCGCCGGAATCGACTGGCGGGGAGCCCAAGAGGCGCGGGCGCCTGCCGCGGCCGACCGCCACCGGGCCGCCTCTCTCGCAATCAGAGTAACCGGCCGCGATCGCCGCCAAAGGCAGCAGCGGGCATCCGACTCCTGGCCGACGCCTCGACCGACCTTGCGCTCCGGTGTTCGGCCCGTAACATGCGGGCGCCTTCGGGGGTTCAACCAAGTCTGGCCTAGCGCCCGTGGGTGCGAGTGGCCGCGAGCAGGAGCGCATCCGAGTGAAGTTCCAGACCCTCGACGTCGATCCCCTCGTCCTCTCCGCCCAGAAGCCCACTCGATACGTCGGCGGCGAGCTCAACAGCTCGGCCAAGGACCTGCGTTCCATGCGCGCGACCTGGGCGCTGTGCTTCCCGGAGACCTACGAGGTCGGGATGAGCAACGTGGGCTTTCGGCTCCTGCACCACGTACTCAACCTTCGGCCCGACCTCGCCTGCGAGCGGGTCTTCATGCCCTGGCCCGACATGGCGCGCCTGATGCGCGAGCGCGGCGTGCCGCTCTGGTCCATCGAGTCGCGGGTGCCGGTGCGCGACTTCGACATCCTCGGCTTCTCGCTGCAGTTCGAGGCGGGCTACACCACCGTCCTCGAGATGCTCGACCTGGCGGGCGTGCCGCTCTTCGCCTCCGAACGCAGCGAGCGCGACGCACTCGTCATCGGCGGCGGCCCCTGCGCCTTCAACGGCGAGCCGCTCGCGCCGTTCTTCGACGCCTTCGCCATCGGCGAGGGCGAGGAGGTGGTCGGCGAGATCAGCGACGTGGTCATCGACTGGAAGGGCTCGGGCGCCTCGCGCGCAGAGCTGCTGTGGAAGCTCGCCGAGATCCCCGGGGTTTACGTCCCCTCGCTGTTCGAGCACGTCTACGCCGAGGACCGCACGCTGAAGGCCATCGTGCCGAAGAAGCCGGGCTACGAGCGCATCTCGCGCCGCGTCGTCCCCGACCTGAACGCGGTGCCGCAGCCCGACCGGCAGATCGTCCCCTTCATGCAGACGGTCCACGACCGCCTGGCCATCGAGATCCAGCGCGGCTGCGTGCGCGGCTGCCGCTTCTGCCAGGCCGGGATGCTGACGCGGCCGGCCCGCCAGCGCGACCCGCGCCGGGTGCTCGGGATAGCCGAGCGCGGCCTCGCGGCCACCGGCTACGAGGAGGTCGGATTTCTCTCGCTGTCGGCGGGCGACTACGCCTGCATCAACGGCGTGCTCGAGAGCTTCTTCGACCGCTTCGCCCCCGAGCGCGTCGCCATCTCGCTTCCGTCGCTGCGCACCGAGACGATGACTGCCAGGCTGGCCGAGCAGATAGGCAAGGTCCGCAAGACCGGCTTCACCATCGCCCCCGAGGCGGCGACCGACCGGTTGCGCCGGGTCATCAACAAGGGCAACAGCGAGGAGAACCTGCTCGCGGCTATCGAGAGCGCCTTCCGGCGCGGCTGGTCGCTCATCAAGCTCTACTTCATGATCGGCCTGCCCACCGAGACCGACGAGGACGTCGAGGCGATAGCCCACCTGTCGCGCAGGGCCTACCGGCTCGCCCGCGGCATCAACCCGGCCGCGCGCATCAACGTCTCGGTCTCCACCTTCGTCCCCAAGCCGTTCACGCCGTTCCAGTGGGAGGCGATGATCTCGCAGCGCGAGACCATCCGCAGGCACGACCTGCTGCGCGGGCGCTTCAATGGAAAGGGCGGGCTCGCACTCAAGTACCACGAGGCCAAGAGCTCGATAGTCGAGGGCGCGCTCGCGCGCGGAGACCGGCGCGTGGCGACCGCGGTGCTCGCCGCCTGGCGCGCCGGGCAGATCCTCGACGGCTGGACCGAGCACTACTCCCACGAGCGCTGGCTCGGGGCCTTCGCGGCGATGGAGCGCGAGCACCGCATCTCGATGGAGTTCATGGCCAACCGCGAGCGGTGCGAGGACGAGCTGCTGCCGTGGGACAGCATCGACTGCGGGGTGACGCGCTCGTTCTTGCTGAAGGAGCGGGCGCGCAGCCGCGAGGCGGCGCTGCTCGAGGACTGCGCGGCGGGAAAGTGCGGCGGCTGTGGCGCCTGCGACTTCAAGACGGTCGAGAACCGGCTCTACCGCCCCGAGGACTATCAACCCGAGGCGAGCGCCGCGGCGCCTGCTCCGGCGCCTGCTCCGGTCGCCGAGGAGCGGACCTCCGTGCGCGTCCGCTACGGCAAGACCGGACGGGCGGTCGCCGTCAGCCACCTCGAGACAATGACCCTGATGCTGCGGGCGGTGCGGCGCTCGGGCCTGCCGATTGTCTACTCGCAAGGCTTCAACCCCAGGCCCCGGGTCTCCTTCAGCCCCGCCTGCCCGGTCGGCGTCGAGTCGCAGGCGGAGTTCGTCGACCTGCTGCTCTCCCGGCCGGTCGAACCCGAGCAGATCGCCCGCGACCTGCGGGCGGCGCTGCCGGAGAACTTCCCGGTCCTCTCGGCCGAGGTGCTCGCGCCGCGCTCGGCCTCGCTCAACTCCGCCATCTCGGCAATGGAGTACCTGGCCCGGCTTCCGGCCGCGAGGGCGGACCTCGCCGAGCGCGTTGCCGCCTTCCATGCGGCAGAGGCGGTCGCGCTCACCCGCGAGAGGCCCGGCAAGCCGGCGGGCGAAGGCCGCCAGGTCGATCTGAAGGCGGCCGTGCTCGACGTCGCGGTCGCCGGTGAGGACGCCCTGCGCTTCGCGCTGCGGGCGGGCAACGAAGCGAGCGCCAAGCCGTCCGAACTGCTCAGGGCACTGCTCGGCTCGGCCGACGGAGTGCGCCTTCTCAAGGAGGGCGCCCGGTTCGCCGCGGCGCCGCTCGCCGAGGCTTCGGCAGCCACCGAGGCGCTTTTTCGGCGGGGCGCCGATCGGGTCGGGGACAAATGAACCCTTGGTTTTCGCGTACTTGGCTGCTAGAGTGCGCCCCATTCATCGCTTTGGCTCTCATCCCCTGAGCGGGAAAGCCACGTGCCCGGAGGGGCTGAAGGAATGGCATCCGGGCTCAAGACAGGAAGGTTGCAAGGCAGCTTGGCCGGCGGCGGATCGCCGGCCCAACGATGCCCGGCGAAGTGGGGGCGGGCATCGCGCAACAGCACTTTTCGGGACGCGGCGAGAGCTGGCGTCCGGCGATCAAAATCGAGTTCGGGAAGGGCGAAGCGACGCTCGCGCGCCCTTCATCGATAGAGTTCAGACA
>JBMNNX010000311.1:0-6946 GCA_050942745.1 Myxococcales bacterium | reverse complement strand
CACGGCTCATCCAGACCACAGCTTCGCGAGCGCCAGCGGGCGCCGTGACGAGTCGAGAGAATCCGTGTCCACGCGGTGCCAAGGAGCAGGCGTGGGCTAAGCGCTCGAGCGTCGAGTGCGGCTGCGCGTGCGTGCTCCGAAGGACATCGGACAAGATGGGCGCAGTTCTTGTGATCAACGCCACGGGTGTCGAGACCCGCGTGGCGCTCGTGGAAAACGGAACGATCAGCGAGTACTACCTCGAGCGCAAAAAGGACAAAGGGATTGTCGGCAACATCTACAAGGGCAAGGTCGTACGCGTGCTGCCTGGGATGCAGGCCGCCTTTGTCGATATCGGCCTGGAGAAGGCCGCCTTCCTCTACGTCAGCGACGTCTTCTACGACCCGGATTTCAGCGAGCAGCAGTTCGACCTGACCGAGGGCGAGCACGAGGAAGTCGAGGACGTGCCCGAGGCGGCTGCCGCCGAGGAGGCCGAAGCGGCCGCAGCGCCCGAGGTGCGCCCGGCCGCCGAGCAGCAGCGCCCGCAGGTCGCCGAGGAGAAGCCCGCGGCCAAGCCTCCCGAGGCCGAGAAGCAGCCCGAGGCGAGGGCCGAGCCGGTCGCCGCTGCCCGTGCTGCGCAGGCAGCCGAGAGCAAGCCGGCCACGGCGCCTGAAGCCCCGGCCGAAGAGGGAGCCGTCGCCCCCGAGGCGGCGCCCGAGGCGAAGCCGGTCGAGCCGGCAGCCGCCCCGGTGGCCGAGGAGCAGAAGCCTTCCGCCGCGCCTGAGGTGAAGCCCGAAGCGGCAAAGGTCGCGGAGGCGGCCGCCGCCCCCGAGCAGCCGGAGGCCACCGCGGGCAAGACCGAGCAGACCGAGCAGGTCGCCGAGGCCGCGGAGGCGCCCGAGCAGGCGCCGGCCCCGCAGAAGATCGCCTGCACTGGCGATGCTCCCGCGCCCGCGCAGGCGCCCGCTCCCGAGCTGCCTGGCGCCGAGCCCGCGGCCGCCGCGGGCGCCGCGGACGAGGGCGGTGAGGAGGCGGAGGGCCAGGCCGCCGAGCAGCAGCGTCCGCGCGGCGAGTTCAGGGTGCGCGGGAGGCGCCGCCGCCGCGGTGGCGCCCGGCGCGAGATGCGCGAGCTGCGCCCCGAGCGCGAAGAGCAGGAGCAGCCGCAGCAGCAGCGCGGCGACGCGAAGGGCCAGCAGGCTCAGAAGAAGACCGCGAACATCCAGGATCTGCTCAAGGTCGGCCAGGAGATCATCGTCCAGGTCGCCAAAGATCCCATCGGCACCAAGGGCGCGCGCGTCACGAGCCACATCTCGCTGCCCGGGCGGCACCTGGTGTTCATGCCCACGGTGGACCACGTCGGTATCAGCCGGCGCATCGAGCGCGAGTCCGAGCGGCGCCGCCTGCGCGAGATAGTCGATCGGCTGCGCCCGCCCGGCACCGGGTTCATCGTGCGCACGGTCGCCGAGAACGTCTCCACCGAGAAGCTCGAGGCCGACGCCCGCTTCCTCATCGGCATCTGGAACACCGTCGGCGCCAAGAAGGAGCGGCTCGGCGCCCCGGCGCTGCTGCACCCCGACCTCGATCTGACGCTGCGCGCGACCCGCGACCTGTTCGCCCAGGACGTCGAGCAGCTCGTCATCGACGACCGGGCCGAGTGGGAGCGCATCTCGGCCTTCGTCGAGGCTCAGGATCCCGCGCTCAAGCAGCGGGTGGGCCTGCACGACAGCGACGAGCCGATCTTCGACGCCTACGGCATCGAGCACGAGCTGCAGCGGGCCCAGCAGCGTAAGGTGTGGCTCAAGAGCGGCGGCTACCTCATCATCGACCAGGCCGAGGCGCTCACCGCAATCGACGTCAACAGCGGCCGCTACGTTGGCAAGAAGAGCCTCGAGGAGACGATCACCCGCATCAACACCGAGGCGGCCAAGGAGATCGTCTACCAGCTTCGCCTGCGCAACATCGGCGGCATCATCATCATCGACTTCATCGACATGGACAAAGCCCAGAATCGCGACAAGGTCTTCAAGGCCTTGCAGGACGCGCTGGGCCGCGACAAGGCCAAGACCAACATCCTCAAGATCAGCGAACTCGGGCTGATCGAGATGACCCGCAAGCGCGTGCGCGAGTCGCTCGGGCGCACGCTCAACGAGCCGTGCAGCTACTGCGACGGGCGCGGCTACGTGAAGAGCAAGCGCACCATCGCCTACGAGATCTTCCGCGAGATCCGCCGCGAGGCGAACAACTTCAAGGAGAGCGTCCTGGTCGTCAATTGCCACCCGGACGTCGCGCGCATCCTGCAGGTCGACGAGCGCGAAGAGCTGCGCTACCTGATGGACCGCTACAACAAGTCCATCCACGTGCGCGCCCAGCAGAACTACCACCAGGAGCAGTACGACCTGTACGGCAAGAGCGAGCGGCCGCAGAAGCGCGTCGAGCGCGAGGAGCAGCGCGGCGATCAGCGGCGCGACAAGCGCGAGGAGCGCGTCGGCGAAACGCAGCGGCGCGCTGGCGAGGAGAAGCGCGTCGAGGCGCGGGGCGATCGCGATCGGCGCGGCGAGGGGCGCGAGCGGCGTGGGGAGGAGAAGCGCCCCGAGGAGCCTGGCGCTCGTGAGGAGAGGCGCGCCGAGGAGCGCAGCGCTCGCGAGGAGAAGCGCCCCGAGGAGCGCAGCGCTCGCGAGGAGAAGCGCCCCGAGGAGCAGGCGAGGCGCGAGGAGAAGCGCGCCGACGAGCGCGAGAGACAGGGCGAGAAGGGGCGGGCCGAGCCGCATCGAGTCGAGGAGCCGGCCGCGGGCGCCGAGGTCGCAGCCAAGCCTTTGAGCGAGAGCTGATGGCCTGAACCGCGGAGGGAGGCTTCGAGGCCGGCTTTCATGCCGGCGCAGGCTCGGGCGCGGCGCGCGCCGCCTCTTAGGTCGAAGCAACGATGGAGGGGCCACATGCCTGGCGACAGCGGCCGACGTGAGAGCCGGAGGGTCATCAACCGGGAGTTCGCCAGCGTCGAGGAGTTCATCTCCGAATACGTCTGCAACATCAGCCGCTCGGGCGCCTTCGTGCGCAGCGTCGACCCGCTGCCTGTCGGCACGCGCGTCGCGCTGTGCTTCTCGGTGATCGTCGACGACATCGAGACCGTCGAGGGCATCGGCGAGGTGGTGCGGGTCGTGCCCCCGGGCGGTTCGCAGCCTTCGGGGATGGGCGTCGTATTCGTCGAGCTCACCAAACACTCCCAGGAGCTCATCGAGCGCCTGCTGACGCGGCCCTGACGCCGCGGGCGAGCTTATGGCCCAGTCCCCGCCCACAGAAGCCTGGATGCGCAAGCTCGACAGCCTCTATTCGGCGGCCCTCGCGCGCTGGTCCAGCGCCCTGGGCGGCCGCGCTGGCCGCTGGATCCTGGAGGTGGGGACGATCGCGCGCGCGGTCGTGATCGGCTTCCGGGGCGAGAAGATTGCGCTGCGCGCCTCGGCGCTGACCTACATCTCGATCCTGTCGCTGGTGCCGCTGCTCGCGGTGGTCTTCGCCATCGTGCGCGCCCTGGGCCAGGAGAGCCTGCGCGCCTCGGTCCACGACTTCATCTTCACCAACCTCGCCCCGGGCACCGCCGAGGACGTCGGGCGCTATCTCGACGAGTTCATCGCCCGGGCGAGCTCCGGGGCGATGGGCGGGGTGGGCGGCGCCTTCCTGCTGTTCTCGGCGGTCACCCTGCTGCACAACATCGAGTCCTCGCTCAACGAGATCTGGGGCGTGAAGCGGCCGCGGCCGTTGCTGCAGCGGGTCCTCATCTATTGGTGCGTGCTGACGCTGGGCCCGCTCGGCCTGGGCTTCAGCCTGGGCGCGGGGGCGACGATGCGCGCGATGGTCGAGCGCTCGATCCATGTGCCGCCGGGGGTGATGACGCTGGTGCCGCTGTCGGTCACCGTGGTGGTCTTCACCTTTCTCTACGTCGCCGCCCCCAACGCGCGGGTGCGCTTTCGGGCCGGGCTGGTCGCGGCGCTGGTCGCGGGCGGCGCCTGGGAGCTCGCCAAGTGGGGCTACACGCTCTATGCGGCCCGCAGCATCCGCTACAGCGCCATCTACGGGTCGTTGGGCGCCATCCCCTTGTTTCTCCTCTGGGTCTACCTGAGCTGGCTCATCCTGTTGTTCGGCGCGCGGCTCGCATACGCGCTGCAGCACGCGGCGACCGGGACGCCGGTCGATCCGAGGTTGCGCGACGCGCGGGCCCGTGAGCTGCTGTGCGCCCAGGTCGTCGTCGCCGCCGCTCGCGACTTCCTGGCCGGCAGGGAGCCGCCGACCGCCAAGAGGCTCGCCCGCGAGCTGAGGATCGACGTCGCCTACGTGCGCGAGGCGATTCGCTCGCTTCGGGAGGGAGGGTTGCTCGCCGAGGCCCGCGGCGGCGGGGTCGTGCCCGTAAGACCGCCCGAGCAGATGAGCCTGCTCGACGTCTCCCGGGCGGCCGAAGGCACGCTCTTCGAGGGGCGCCTGCCGCTCAGCTCGCGCCAGGCGCTCGAGCCTCGGATAGTTCGCGCCTTCGCCGAGTCCGACCGCCACAGCATGGAGGTCCTCGGGCGCGTCGATCTGGCGACGCTCGCCAGGCCCGCCGCAGGGTTGGAGGCCGAGGGATCGGAGAAAGCCAAGTGATTGCGCCTGGTTATGACCTCGGGTCGCCTCGCGAGCGAGTCGCGAGCGGCGCGAGAGCGGGGCAGGCGATTGATATTGCTCGCCTTTTCAACTCGCTCGGCCTCCAGGCGTTCGGTCGACCATCGAACGCGGCGAGGCGCGCCGGCTTGCAAAACCTCAGCGTTCTGCTAGGCTTACGCCGTTTTCAAAGCCGACGCAGACGCGGGCTCTTGGACCTTCCCCTCGGCGTTGCTTGGAGTACGTATCCATGCTGAAGAGCGATCTGATCGCCATCCTCGTCCAGAAGCGCGGCATCACCCAGAAGCAGGCGGAGTCGACGGTTGAGAGCATCTTCGAGTGTATGAAGGACGCGCTGTGCAAGGGCGAGAACATCGAGATTCGCGGTCTTGGCGCTTTTCACGTCAAGCACTACGACGGCTACCAGGGGCGTAACCCCAAGACAGGACAGGTGATCCCGGTCAAGCCGAAGCGCGGCATCCTCTTCCGCACGGGCAAGGAGCTGCGCGATCGCGTCAACAGGGCCATGCTCGCCCAGATGCCCAGCGCATCGGCGGTCGAGCAGCAGCAGGCAAACATGATCGAGGCCACGCAGAGCGTCCCAGCGCCTGTCACTCCGAGCGCATCGGGCGCCGAGCCGGAGCACGAGAAGCCTGCCGGCGGGCCGTCGAGCGAGCCTGGCGCCGAGACCGAGGGGACGGGCAACGCCCAGTCGGCTTAGTTCAGCGCTCGAGCGTGATTGGAAGGGCAGCGGCTGAGCGCCGTTGCCCTTTTCGCGTTCTTTGGGCCAGCCTCAGGCCGCCTGCCGCCAGGCGCACACCTTGCCGACCGGCCGGATCTGCAGGTCGGGGCTGAGCTCCGAGTAGGTGAGCACCGCCAGGTTGGGGAACGAGCCCTCGCAGAGCTTGCGCAAGTAGCGGCGCACGTCCGGTGAGGTGAGGATGACGCCCTCGGTCGTGTCGCCGAGCGCCCCGCGCACGCCGTCGAGGATGGCCACCGCTTCGTCGGGCGCGAGCGCCAGGGCGCTCGAGTCGCCGGAGGCCCGGATGGCGCCGCGCAGCAGCTCCTCGAGCTCCGGATCGGCCAGGTGCGCGTAGAGCGTCCCACCTTCGGCGTAGCGATGCGACAGGTGCCGGCGAAGCGCGCGCCGGCAGCGCTCGGAGAGCGCGAGCGAGTCGCCCTCGGCGTCCGGCTCGCTGAGTGCTTCGAGGATGACCCGCAGGTTGCGGATAGAGACGCCCTCCTCGACCAGCCGGCGCAGCACCTCGGTCAGCAGCGGGGTGGCGACCTTCTCGGTCGCCTCGCGCACGAGCGCCGGGTGGGTCTTCTCCAGGGCGTCGAGCAGCGACTGGACCTCCTGGATTCCGAGGAAGCTCGAGGCGTGGCGCTTGAGCGTCGTCGCCAGATGGAAGAGGACCTGCTCGTGGGCCGCGCGCACCGGCACGCCCATCTCCCGCACCGCCGCGACCGCCGAGGCGGGGATGCGCGAGAGGAGCTGGCCCGTCGCCGGGTCCTCGAACGGAGTGACCGGGATGTCGAGCGCGGCGAGCTCGTCGGGCGCGTTGGCAGCGATGAACCCTTCGGGATCGACGGTGCCGCGGCTGCTGGGCACCTCGTCGATGAGGATCATATAGCCGCCCTCGCCGAGCGAGGCGCCGCCGCGGGCGCGGATGCCGGGGAAGCGCACTCCGGTCTCGTGGAAGAGCATCTCGCGGAGCATCGGCAGATCCTTCGTGATGAAGCGGTTCTGCTCGGCCCGCGCCATCGGCTCGAGCGAGGCATCGAGATCGAGGCAGATGGGGGCGACCCCGATGGCCGGCGCCGCAGGCTGCGCGGGGGCGGGCGTGGCCTCCGGCTTGGGCGCGGCGGGGGCATTTGGCGAAGGTGGCTCGAGGGCAGCCTGGCGGGCCCGGTCCTCTTCGGAGGCGCGGCGGCGCGCGAGCCAGCGCGCGCCGAGGCCGGCGCCCAGCGCCAAGGCGAAGAACGGCACCTTGGGCATCATCGGCATCAGGCCGAGCAGGGCGAGCAGCGCGGCGACGATGCCGACGGCCTTGGGATGAGAGACGAACTGGCTGCCGATGTCCCCGCCAAGCGAGGCGGTCTCGGTCTCGCTGGCGACTCGGGTGACGACCAGTCCCGCGGAGATGGCGATGCAGAGCGCCGGGATCTGCGAGACCAGGCCGTCGCCGATGGCGAGCAGGGTGTAGATCTTCGCGGCTTCGCCCGCGCTCATCCCCTTGAACATCACGCCGATGATCAGGCCGCCGACCGCGTTGATGAGCACGATGATCAGGCCGGCGATGGCGTCGCCCTTAACGAACTTCATCGCGCCGTCCATCGC
>JBMNNX010000195.1:0-12833 GCA_050942745.1 Myxococcales bacterium | reverse complement strand
CAGTCGCTGGTCCAACGTGTAGGGTCGAAATGTCCGTGCCATGGCACACGCCAAGCTAACCATCGGACACTCGGCGTCCAGGCGCGTGCTGCGCTTTTTCCCGACACTCTCCTAGGGATGCTCGTGTGGGACTGGCAGGAGCTGGTCGCGCGCGTCTACACCCCGTTCCCGAGCGCGGGCGTCCTGGGCTTTCTCGCCCTGCCCGTCTGCTTGGCCGTCGGGTTCGGTCTGCTCCGCGGCGAGCCGGACGGGGCTGTGAACGTGCGGCTGCTGCTCGTCGATGCCGGCTTCTTCGCGTTCCTGATGGTGCTCTTCAACGTGGTGCTGCTCTCGGGCGTGCTGCAGAGCTTCACCGGCACGCCGTTGGCGCTGGCGAGCGGCCTGGCGTATCCGGTGTTCCACTCCTCGGCGCTCGCGCTCGGGATCGTCGTCGCCGGCCGGGCGCGCGGCCGCGAGCGCACCTCGCTGCTGCTCGTCGTCCTCAGCCTCGCGGTGCTCACCGGCACCGTCACCGTCTACGCCTTCAGCTTGCTCAGCCGCACCTATCAGGTCGGCGCCTTCCTCGACGTCTTCTGGTTCGCCGCCCTGCTCCTGCTCATCGGAGCCGCCATCGAAGCCGACGCCCTCGCCCTCCATCCGGCCGAACCGCCTGCTGCCCAGGACGAGCGCGCGCTCGTCATCGAGGCGCTGCTCCCGGCTGCGGCGCTGGCGATCGTGGCGCTCGGCGCGATCATGTTCTCCGAACAGCTCGGCCCGGCGCTCACCTGGCTGCTGCTCTCGGCGACCATCGGCGTCTCGGTCTTCTACGGCCTGCGGCTCTGGCAGACGCGGCTGGCAGAACGGGCGAGCGCCGAGGAGCGCGCGCGGCTCTTGCGCGAGGCGGTCTCCGCGCGCACGGTCGCGGAGGCAGGCCAGCGACGCGAAGCCTTCCTCGCCGATTCTTCGCGCCGGCTGGGCGCTTCGCTCGTACTCGAGGAGACGCTGCCGAGTGTCGCCGGCATGGCCGTCCCCGTCCTCGCCGACTGGTGCGCGATTGCCGTCCTCGAAGTCGGGCGCCCCCCGCAAGTCGTCTGCGCCCATCGCGACCGCGGCGAGCAGGAGCGCATCGCCGAAGCCCTGGCCGACCGGCTGTTCTTCTCGCCACAGGCCGCCGGGAACCTCGAAAAGGCCCTGCTCTCTGGCGAGACGCAGTTCGTCGCCGCGCCCGAGGGAGCCGCCGGAGATGAGCTCGTCGCGCGGCTCGCGGCGCAAGAGGTGGCGTTCGTGCCGCTGCGCGCCCACGGCGCGACCGTCGGCCTGCTCGTTCTCGGGCTCGAGCGCGGGGAGAGGCGCTTCGACATCGACGCGCGCACCCTCGCCGAAATGCTCGGCCGGCGCTGCGCGCTGGCGATAGAGAACGCCCGGCTGTTCCGACGCGCGCAGGAGGCCATCGCCTTCCGCGACGAGTTCCTGGTCGTCGTCTCGCACGAGCTGCGCACGCCCCTTACGACCCTCTTGCTGCAGCTCGGGCGGCTTCTCGAGCTCGACACTGCGCCGAGCGAGCGACAGCGCCGGCTGCTCGAGTCGGGCATCGCGCAGGTGCGCCGCCTCGGCGTTCTCTCGGAGAGATTGGTAGACACCGCGTCGATAGCCGACGGCCGCTTCGAGCTTCACCGCGAACCCTGCGACCTCGCTCGAATCGCGACTCAGGTCGTCGCCGAGTTCCAGGAGCAAGCGCAGCGCGCGGGGTGCGAGCTGAAGCTCGAAGCCTCGGAGGCGCGCGGCGAGTGGGACGCCGAGCGCCTGTCGCAGGTGATTCGCAACCTCCTCTCGAACGCCCTGCGCTACGGCGCCGGCCACTCGATATAGGTCCGAGTCTGGACCAATGGTGACACCGCCCTCCTGTCGGTGACCGATCACGGCGTCGGCGTCGCCCCCGCGGACGTCGGCCGGATCTTCGAGCGCTGGGAGCGCGCGGCTTCGACCCGGCACTTCGGCGGGCTTGGGCTCGGGCTCTATCTGAGCCGGTTCCTGGTCGAGGCCCATGGCGGGCTCATCTCCATGGAGAGCACGCCTAACGTCGCCACCACCTTCAAGGTCGACCTCCCGTTGAGCACCGGCGCCTCACCCGCCGCGCACGCCTGAACCCCGTTCCAGCCCGCTGGTCCTGACGCTCGCCGCGCCGCGCGTGGCTTTCGCCAGCCGGTACCGAGAGACCGTTCTTCCGCCGGCCTGGAGCAGCACCCTGATTCCCGAGCACTCGAATCCGAGGGTCGCGCGAAGCTCCGTCGGGGATGCCACCTGCGCGAGGCCTCCGCCGCGGCCATGCACGCTCGCTGCGCCTTCGCGCGAGCCAGCATCCGATCTCCGCGGCAGAACCATGCCGCCCGCCCCGCGAGGTCCGCCCCGCTCACTCGCCCGCCGAGGCACGGAGCCGCGCTCAGCCCAACCCCTGGTTCCGCGCCGGCTCGACCGGCTGCCGGGCGCGCCTCACATTCAAGACGACGAGGCAGCGGAGGAGAGGTCTGCTGCGGAGGCCCGCGAGATGGAGAAGAAGCACGCGCTCGAGATCTGGTCGGCGACCATCCTTTCGCTCGCCACCGTCGCCACCGCATGGAGTGCCTACCAATCGGCGCGCTGGAGTGGCGTCCAGGCCATCAGCTTCTCTCGCGCAAACTCCGAGCGCCTCGAGGCCAATCGGTACTACGGGCTCGCCGAGCAACAGGAGGCGGTGGACGTCGAGGTCTTCGTCGCGTGGGGGAAGGCCCTCGTCGAGAAGGAGGAGGTGCTCGCGAACTTCCTCTACGAACGCTTCCGCCCCGAGTTTCGAAAGGCCGTCGACGCCTGGCTCGCGACGCGGCCCCTTCAAACCCCCGACGCGCCGCCCACGCCCTTCGCCATGCCCGAATACTCGCTGAAGGCAAGAGCCGACGGCGACGAAGCACACGCGCGCGCTGCCCAGCTCTTCGAAGAGGGCAGAACCGCCAACCAACGGTCGGACAACTACGTCCTCCTCACCGTGCTCTTCGCCTCGGTGCTCTTTTTCGCCGGCATCGCCACCCAGTTTCGAGCCTTCACGTACGCGATCGTCATGCTCTCGATCGGCACGTTGATCTTCCTTGTGGCGTTGGGGGTTCTCGTGACGTTCCCGGTGTACTGAGGCGCGCGGGCGTCGCCTGCGTGCTCGCGCCGCCTCATCGTCCCTGCCCCCGCGACACGCACGCGGGGCGGCCAGCAGGGACGGACGGCCCGGGGCCACCGACGCGTGGGGGCGAGCAGCGCGGAAGGCGGCTCGGCCTGAATCGCGGCCTCCTCGCTCGTTTCGGCCGCTCCCGGGCTTGGAATCGCTGCATCCTCACATCGACTCGCCGCCTCCTCACCTGCATTCGCCGCGTCCTGGCTTGGAATCGGCGCATCCCCACAGAGAATCGCCGCTTTCTCACCTGCACTCGCCGCGTCCTGACTGCGAATCGTCTCGTCCCCCACGCGAATCGCGGCGATTCGCCCCCAGGATGAAGCGATTTGTAGTCAGGGCGTGACGATTTCGACCCAGGAAGTACCAATTCTCTCTGTGGAGACGACGAGTCGCAGTGACGACGTGACGATTTCGACCCGGGAAGCGCCGATTCGCACGCAGGAGGAGACGATCGGCATTCAGGACGCGGGGATTCCAACCCTGGAAGCGCCGATTGCTGGTAGGGACGCGACGATTCGCCCTCAGGACCGAGTGGTCCGCGCCCAGGCAGCGCCCTCAGAAAGGGGGCGCAGAGGCCCGAGGGGGGCGGAGGACATGCAGCCCTCCCGGGAAGCTTCTCCGGACGGCGGCGGAGTGGGCTCAGGTCGGGAGCGTCGCCCCAAAGGCGTCGGCGGAGCAGGTCAGGTCGGGCGCGTCGGCCCCGAAGACCCCGGTGGAGCGGCTCGGGTCGGGGGCGTCGGCCGGCGGAGTGGCATCCGACGTCGGGCGTGCCCGACTACCTCCCGAGAGCCTTCGAAGCCACCCTCGCTGCGATGAGGATGGGATCGAAGACCGGAGCGATGGGCGGCGCGTAGGTCAGGTCGAGCCGCTCGATCTGCTCAACGCTCATCCCTGCGTGAAGCGCGGTGGCGAAGACGTCGATGCGTTTGGCCGCCGTGTCGCCCGCCATCTGCGCTCCCAACAGCTTTCCGGTCGTGCGCTCGGCGAAGAGCACAGTGCGCACCACGCGCGAGCCGTAAAAGCCGCGCGCCCTGCCGCGATGGGCCGAGGGCACCTTCACCGCGTCGAGGCCCAGCGACGCGACCTCCGCAGCGCCAAGACCGGTGCGGGCGACCTCGAGCTCGAAGACCTTGAAGGCCGCAGTGCCGACGATGCCGCCAAACCGCTCGTCAGCGCCGGCGGCATTCGCGCCCGCAATCCTGCCCTGTCTGTTGGCGGTTGTGCCCAGCGGGATGTAGGCGGGCGCGCCGGTGACGAGATGGTGGGCCTCGGCGCAGTCGCCCGCCGCGAAGATGTCTGGAAGGCTCGTGCGCATGTGGTCGTCAACCGCGATGGCGCCCGTCGGACCGAGCGCGACCCCGGCTGCCACGGCGAGCGAGACGTTCGGCTGCACGCCCGTCGCGACGAGGACGAGCTCGCTGCTGAAGGCGCCGCGATCGGTGCGAACCTCCAGGCCCCCGGGCGCGCGGGCGATCTCGTGGATGCCGATTGCGGCCTCGACGCGCACCGCGTGACCGTCGAGCTCCTGCTCGACCAACGCGACGATCTCCGGCTCGTAGCCCGCCGCAATCTGGCCGAGCTTCTCGAGCAACACGACCTCGATGCCGAGCGAGCGGAAGACATCGGCCATCTCCAGGCCGATGTAGCCGGCGCCGATGATGACCGCGCGCCGCGGGCGCGCGCGAGACAGGTGGTCCTTGATCAGCGCGCCGTCTTCAAGGCTGCGGAGGAAGAAGACACCGGGCAAATCGACACCGGGGAGCGGAGGCTTCGCGGGAGAAGCGCCGGTGGCGATGACGAGCCGGTCGTAGGGCTCGTCGGCCGCCGCGCCGGTGGCGAGGTCTCTGACGCTCAGCCGGTGCCCGAGCGCGTCGATGCCGACCACCTCGTGAATGAGCCGCACGTCGATGCCGCGCTCGGCGCGCAGGCGCTCGGGCGTCATGACGACCAGCTCCTCGATGGAACGCTCGGAGGTCCCGATGTTGTAGGGCATCCCGCAGGCGCTGTAGGAGACGTAGCGCCCGCGCTCAAAGACGACGACTTCGGATCCGGGGGACCGCCGCTTTGCCCGGGCAGCCGCCGTCATTCCGCCAGCGACTCCGCCGATGACCGCGATTCTCGGCATGTCCCCTCCTCTTCATCAGCCTCGGCGACCGCGCGCGCGCCGCTCGAACGATATCAGCGGGCAGATGCGCTTTCGCCTGCAGGCCGCACGAGCGCGACCTCGCCGTTGACTACGAGAGCAGACACGCCCTCTATCGCGTTGCGCTCGGCCAACTCGGAATCGTTGCCCGCCTCGGTGGCATCGGCGCTGCGCCCCTGCTCTCGATCGCCGGCTTGGTGATCGGGTGTGCCATCGACGGCGCCCGCACGGAGCGCGCGGAGCCGCATGCACTTGGCGCGCGCAGAATCGCCAAGCGCCGGAGCGAACGCTCAACCAACGGCTAGCGCTACGGCCTGGCCGACAGGAACCTCTCGACCGCCTTGCGCACCGACTCCTGGACCGGCCCCGGAACCTTGGGCTCCGGTGTTGCGCGACAGAGGGCGAGCGTGTTCTTCAGCGAATCGCAGGCGCCGCGGCAACCCGGGCAGCTCACGAGATGGCGCTCCATCTCGGCGCACACGTCGGCGCTGATTTCGCCCTCCATGTGCTTGGAGAGCAGCGTGAGGACGTCGGGGCAGTTGGGCGACGGCTCGCCGAAGCCCAGCAGCGGCGCGACGTGATAGCGAACCGAGACGCGCGCGCGGTGCAGACGGCTCTTCACGGCCTCGACGCTGACGCCGAGGATCTCGGCCACCTCCGGCGCAGTGAGCCCCTCGATGTCGCGAAGCACCAGCACCTCGCGGTACATCGGCGCCAGCTCGGCGATGGCGCTCGCGAGCGCCGCCTCGATCTGGCGGCCAGCCAGCTCCTCGTCCGGCCCGCGGGCCTTGTCGGGGATGGCCCGAGCCTCGCGCTGGCCATCGACCGAGTTGAGCGAGGCCTCGTGCTCCGGGGCGAACTTGCTACGGCGGCGCTTCTTGATGCAGAAGCTGCGGGCGATCGAATAGAGCCAGGTCGTCATCGACGAGCCTCCCCGGAAGTCGCGGACGTTGCGGGCCACCGCAAGCATGGTTTCCTGAAGCACGTCCTTCGCGTCTTCGGGGTCGCCACACATCTTCATGCCGAAGCGATAGATGTGCGGCTGGTAGCGCACGAGCAGGCGCTCGAGGGCACTGCGGTCGCCGGACTTCGCCGACTCGACGAGCTTCAGTTCAGTCTGGTTGCTGGCGCTGTTCAAGGCTTCCTCTCAACCTTCGAAAAACGTCCCGGCGCCGACCACAATGCCCGCGAGGGCTCAGCTCGCGGCCCGAGCATCGAGCAGGCGACAGCCGCCTGCGCGATTGCTTGGAACGCGAGCGGGTCAGCAGCTCACTGCAGCCTGCCTCTGAGCATGAGCCCGACCTCGCGCCCAAGCTCCAAGGCAGTGTCGCGGGGCAAGACGTTGCGCGCGTCAAACAGAGCGAAGACGACGAACCCGTCGAGCGCCTCGAGGACCCGCGCGCGGGCGACCGCGCCTTCGTAAAGCCTGTGCGAGTTCTCGATCAACGCGTCGATGTCAAGGTCGCCCTGCTCGCTGAGGTGCACGCCGTCGAAGATCCCCTCGCGGCCCTCGGGGGTCGCAAAGAAGCTGAAGAGCCGGCCCTCGACGCCGGCGGCCCGCAGCTCCTCGCAGATGCGCCGGATCGCCAGGCGGTAGACCTGGACCGGACCGTCCGACAATCGGCCAGGGCGCGGCTCGGCCTTCGGGCTCGAAGCCCCTGGCGGCAGCGGCCGCACGAGCCCTCGCTCCACCAGCTTCGCGAGCGATCGGAGCGCCTCGAGCTCGCCGAGGCGGCTCGCGCGCACCACCTCGCGGACGCTGCGCGCCCCGTCGACCTTGCCGAACACGGCCTCGAGCGCGAGCCCCGAGGGCGGCTGAGCGCCGTCGGTCCGCGACGGAACGGCCGCGAGGTCCATCTTCCGGCGCAAGGACTCGACGCGCTCCGCGCGGCTCATCCCCTCGAGCGCCAGGTCGCGCGTGCGCTCGGGGAGGCGCACCTGCTCGAACGGCGGCCCCTCACCCTCGATGAACGCGAACTCGCCGCGGGTCTCGAGGAAGGCGCCGAGGACTATCTCGCGGACCTGAAGCTGGACGCCTCGATAGAGCTGGGCGGGAGTGAGGAAACCCGACTCGACGAGCACCTTGCCCAGCTTCGTGCCCGCGGTCACCTTCGGCTCGCACTGCTGGAGCTGCTCGAGCTTCAGCATGCCGTTGCGCCAGAGCACCGGTCCCAAGCGCTCGGCGTGGTTGGTCGAGGAGGCGAAGACGACCTGGCCTTCGAAGAAGACGATGCGCCGGCGCGTCGTCGGCGAGCGCAGCACCAGGCTGCCCGAGCGGATGGCCGAGCAGACGAAGCCGAAGACCTCGGCGAGCGAGAACGCCTCGAGGTTGCCGACGAAGAAGCCGCGCTTCGCCGCGTCCCGGGCGAGCAGCAGGAAGTCGCCGCCCGGGGCGAACGCGAAGAGCTCGTCCCCGGCGCGCAGCCCCGCCCGCTCGGCAATCTCCCGCGAGATTTCGAGCTCGGCGACCTGCTCGCGGACTCGAACGATCCTCGCCGGGGCCTTGCCCATCAGCGCGCCCTCGCCTTGTCGACCCGGGCCTTCGCCTCGGCGACCGCCTCCTCAATGGTGAGCAGCCGCATCTCCTTCTCGCCGCGGATCTTCAGCTCGACCTTGCCGTCGGCCAAGCCCTTCTTGCCGACCGAGAAGCGCAGCGGGATGCCGATGAGATCGGCGTCCTTGAACTTGATGCCAGGGCGCTCGTCGCGATCGTCGTAGAGCGTCTCGACGCCGGCCTTCTCGAGCTGCTCGACGAGCTTCTCGGCCGCCGCGGCGACCTCGGCGTCGCGCGCCTGCAGCGAGAGCACCGTCGCGTGGAAAGGCGCGATGGACAGCGGCCAGCGGATGCCGTCCTCGTCGTGGTAGAGCTCGACCGCCGCGGCGGCGACGCGCTCCACGCCGATGCCGTAGCTGCCCATGATGATCGGCTTCTCCTGGCCCTTCTCGTCGAGGACCCTGGCGCCCATCGACTCGGAGTACTTGGTGCCGAGCTTGAAGATGTGGCCGATCTCGAGGGCCTTGAAGACGTCGAGCGTCCCCTCACACCTCGGGCATCCCTCGCCGGCCCTGACGGTGCGCAGGTCGGCCCACTTCGGCTGGAAGTCGCGGCCCGGGGTGACGCCCTTGAGGTGGTGGTCGTCCTTGTTGGCGCCGGTCACCATGTTCTCGCGCCCCTGCAGGCTCAGGTCGGCCCAGATCCGCCCCTCGAACGGCGTGCCGGAGTCCATGCCGACCGCGCCGAGCGAGCCGGCCGCCGCGCCCATCCACTCCTTGATCTCCTCGGGGTGGGCGGGGCGCACCTCGTTGGCGCCGGTGGCGCCCTGCAGCTTGGCCTCGTTGAGCTCCTGGTCGCCACGCACGAGCGCGAGCACGGGCTTGCCGTCGGCCACGTAGACCAGCGTCTTTATCTGCCGGTGGGCGGCGACGTTGAAGGGCGGCTTGGTCAGGTCCTCGATGGTGCGCACGCCAGGAGTCGGGAAGATCTCCGGCTTGTCCGGGCCCTTCTCGTCCTCGATCTTCGCGACGCGGCTGGTCGCCTTCTCGGTGTTGGCCGCGTAGCCGCACTTCTCACAGGCGGCGACCTCGTCCTCGCCGGCGTTGGTGCGGACCATGAACTCGGTCGACGCCGAGCCGCCCATCGCGCCCGAGTGCGCCTCGACCTGCACGAAGCTCAGGCCGCAGCGCCCGAAGATCCGCACGTACGCGTCGCGGTGCGCGTCGAAGGACTTGTCGAGCCCTTGCTGGTCGATGTCGAACGAGTAGCTGTCCTTCATGGTGAACTGGCGCACGCGCAGCAGGCCGGACTTGGGGCGCGGCTCGTCGCGGAACTTCGTCTGGATCTGGTACCAGGTCTGCGGAAGCTGGCGGTACGAGCGCAGCTCGTCGCGGGCGATGTAGGTGAAGATCTCCTCGTGCGTCATGCCCAGGCCGAGCTCGGCGCCCTTGCGGTCCTTGAGCCGGAACATGTTCTGGCCCATCACCTCCCAGCGGCCCGACTCCTCCCAGACCTCCTTCGGGTGCAGCGCCGGCAGGAAGAACTCCTGCCCGCCGATGGCGTCCATCTCCTCGCGGATGATGCTCTCGACCTTGGAGAGCACGCGCTTGAGCAGCGGCAGGTAGCTGTAGATGCCGGCGCCAAGCTGGCGCATGTACCCGGCGCGCAGCAGCAGCCGATGGCTGGCCACCTCTGCGTCCGACGGGGTTTCCTTGATGGTGGGGATGAACATCCGCGAATAGCGCATCTCTTCTCCCTGGCAGGGGACGCAAAGCGAGCCCCAAAGGCTGAAAACCGGCGCGGTTATCCTTCGGCGAACGTCGCACCGTCAACAAGATTGGCGGCAGCCCGAATCCCGCCCTCGAGCGCTCGCGGCGGCGTGAATCGGGCCCGAGCCGCGGGCGTTTGCGGCGCGCTTCTTCGAAGGTGAGGGCCGAAAAGGAGCGCGGGGCTCGAAGCGTATCGGGCCCCGCACTCCCAACTCACAACTCAGAACTTACGACTAGAAAGCCACCTCGACCTTGCTCGTGCGGCCCTTGCGCACCTTGACCGACTCGTTCTTCGACTGACCGCTCGAGTCGACGAGCTTAAGGTCGTGAACCCCGGTGGGGACGTCGATCTCGATGGGCGTCTGGCCGACGTTCGCGCCGCCGAGGAAGACTTCGGCGCCCGGAGGGGTCGAGGAGACGACGAGCGTGCCCATCCCCTGCGGCTCGGCGGGCTCGGCGGGCGGCGCTTTGGGCTTCGGCTCAGCAGCGGCCAGCTTCTTCGGCTTGGGCTCGGGCTGTTGGACGAGAAGCGAAGGTTTGGGCTCGGCCGGCTCGGTCGCCTTGGTGGGAACAGGCTCGAGCTTCGCGACCTTGGCCTCCGCCTTCTTCTCGCCCTTCTCGCCGGGCTTCGCCGGATCGAGGGCGACGACGGCAGGCTTTGCCGCCGGCTCGCCCTTGGCCGGCTCGAGCGCGACGACGGCGGGCTTCGCTTCCGGCACGGCCTTCGCCGGATCGGCCTGGGCAGGAGCAGCGCCCGGGTCGGCAGCCGGCTTGTCCGAGGGTGCATCACCAGCAGGCACGAGCGCCTGGACCGGCGCGGGCTCGGCGGCGGGCTTGTCGGCAGGTTCGGCCGCAGGCTCGGCTGCCTTCGGAGCGCTCTTCGCTACCGCGGCTTCGATGGGCCTCGCCTTCGGCTTCGGCAGCTCGTCAAGCCACCGAACCGACGGGCTTCTCACCTGCGAGACGGCAGAGGCCGGGCTCGTCGCCGCCAGCCAGAAGAGGCCGAGTCCGAGGAGGAAGAGGACAACTGCGCCGATTTTGCTTCCCATTGAAGTCTGTCTCCCAACGCGCGTTTTAGCGCCAGCCTAACACACCCCTCGCCTCTCGCCGCAGACCGGACGCGCCGCGCGCCTCGGTGTTTGTTGGGAAAGCGTTCGGGCCACGGTACATTCGGCTGGACGACACATGGACGCCTTCTTCACCGGCCTGACCAAGCGGCAGGCGATGCTGCTCCTCACCGCCGTCACCTTCGGCGGCCAGGAAGGCGTGCAGGCTTTCGATTTCCTCCCGGACGAGGAGGCCGATGTCCTGCGCCACCGCGCGGGCCAAATCCTCGCCATTCCGCGCGACAAGCGCGTCCCGTTCCTCGTCCAGGAGATCAAGCGCTTCGTCACCGGCCGCAAGGCCTATGACCTTCGAGCCGCCGACCCCAAGCGCGTCGCCGAGGTGCTCGGTGGCGAGCGCGATGCGATGGTCGAGGTGATCCTCCGGGCCATGCCCGCCTCGGTCGCCGACGACGTGCGCATCGAGCTCGCCCAGCCGGTCATGGAGCTGCGCCGCGAGATCCGGCCCGACATCCTCTCGGTCATCCGCTGGAAGGTCGAGCAGCGGCTGGCCACCGCGATGCCCAAGCCGAGCGGCTTCGCCATCGTCGACCTGCTGGTCCTCTCGTCCGGAGAGCTCATCTGCCTCGCTGACGTGCTCGGCGCCAAGTGGCTCTCGCCGCTGGTCGCGCCGCTGCCCGACGAGGCGCGCGAGGCATTCCTCAAACAGCTCCCGCCCGACCAGCGCCTCCAGCTCGCCCGCGCGATCCAGGACCGCCCTCCGGCACGGCGGACCGAGGCCGAAGCCGCGCGCGAGGCCGTCAAGCGCTTGGTCGAGGGCATCGAGCCCCATCAGGCGTTGCGCATGGCCGGGCTGCGGCGCATCGCGCGCGCCTGCCTCGCTCAATCGCCCGAGCTGGCCGCGCGCCTCATCGAGAAGCAGCGCGGCGAGCTGGGCCGGCAGATCGCGCGCTGCGTCTCCGAGGAGCGCAAGGCGCCTCGGCGCAGCGACGAAGCGGTCAAGCGCGAGGTGCTCGACGAGCTCGAGCTGCTCGCCGACCGGGGCTTGGTCGAACGGCCCGTACGCCTGCCGCCGCCTCCCATCCCCAAGCGCCCGCCTCCGCGCCCGATCCGAGACCTCTCGCCACCCGAGCCGCGTCCTCCGCCGCGCGCCCCCTCGGCTGCCGCGCCCCCGGCGCCGGGAGCGCAGCGGGCGCCTTCACCGGCCGGCGCCCGGCCGCGCGTCTCCTCCCCTTCCAATCCCGGCGGCGCGCCGCGCATCCAGCGCGGCGGCGCGGCGGCCGAGCCGCCACCTCGGCGCCCCTCGGTCGTCGTCAGACCTTCACCGTTAAGGGGACCGCGCAAGCCCTGACCCCGTGCAACAAACCAAGGAGCGCCCGATGGCCAGCAAGATCATCAAGGGTCAAGACTTCCCCGAGCCGATGCCAGAGCGCACCTCCCTGCGGCCGAGCCGGCCCGGCGTCGTCGAGGCCGAGGTCTACGAGGCCCACCAGCGCGCCAAGGAGATCATCGAGAACGCCGAGGTACGGGCCGCCGAAATCCTGGCCAACGCCGAGGACGAGCGCGAGGCAGCCCTCGCCGATGCCCGCGAGGCCGGCAGGCAGGAGGGCCTCGCGCAGATGACCGAGATCCTCCTGCGCGCCCGGCAGGAAGCCTCGGCGCTCATCGAGCGCAGCGAGGAGGACCTGGTCCGGCTGGCTCTGGTGTGCGCCGAGAAGATCATCGGCCGCGCGCTCGATTTGGACCCGAACCTCATCTTGGAGATCGCCGCGCAGGCCATCGAGAGCGTGCGCCAGCAGCGCGAGCTCGTGCTGAGGGTCCACCCGGAGGACGCCCTGCGCCTGCGCAACAGCCGCAAGAAGCTGATGGACCTGCTCGGGCGCACCAAGGACATCGCGGTGCGCGAGGATCCGGAGATCGAGCGCGGCGGCTGCATCATCGAGACCGAGAACGGCACCGTCGACGCGCAGCTCAGCACGCAGATGCGTATGCTCGAAGCCGCGCTGCTCGGCGACAGGCGCTAGCGCCCGACCGCTCGCGCGGGCCGCGCCCCTCCTGCCGCTTGCCATTCATCGCATTTTCCCGGACGTGCGCAGCGCTTCAATGATTTGCGCGGCATCTAGGACTCGTTCGAGTCCTCGGGCAATTACGGTGGTGCCGGGCATTTTGGTGGACGCACCTGTGGCTG
>JBMNNX010000194.1:0-12889 GCA_050942745.1 Myxococcales bacterium | reverse complement strand
GGAGCTCCGCCCTCCAGCGCGGCGTCGATTGGGATCGCCGCGGGTGCATCGCGCCCGTGGAAGCCGCCTCCGATGGCGGAGCTGGAGCTCCGCCCTCCAGCGCTTCGTGGCGGCGCGCGCGCAAACGCTGGCGTCAGTCTCTCTTCTGCCCGACCGCGGCGAGCGCGGCGCTTACGACCTGCTTGAGCGGCACGCCGCGCTCGCGGGCGAGCCTCGCGCAGTCTTCGTACTCCGGCGCGAGGTTCACCGTCGCGCCGCCGAACAAGCCGCGCTTGATGCGCACGCTGCCATAGGGCGTCTCGACCGTCTCGAAGCTGCGTTCGGTCACGGTTCGCTCGACCGCGTGCGCGCGCACCCCGAGCGTGGTCGTCTCGCGCAGCAGCAGCGCGGTCAGCGCCTCGCGCTTGTCGCCGGTCGCGAGCACGCCGAGCAGGTGCCCGGGGCGGCCCTTCTTCATCGTCACCGGCGCGACCCAGACATCGAGCGCGCCTTCGGCGATCAGGCGCTCGAGCGTCCAGGCGATGAGCTCGGGCGTGGCGTCGTCGAGGTTGGCCTCGAGGACGAAGACGCCGGATTCGCCCGCGGCGCGTTCGCCCAGCAGCCCGCGCAGGACGTTGGGCCGATCAGGGAAGTCGCGGGTGCCGAGGCCGTAGCCCGCCTTCTCGAGGACGAGCTCGGGGAACGGCCCTTCGCGCGCGACGCTGGCGATGATCGCCGCGCCGGTCGGCGTGATCAGCTCGCCCGTGCCCTCGAACAGCACGCGCCGGCCGCGCAGCAGCTCGACGGTCGCCGGCGCGGGCACGGGGATGACTCCGTGGGCCGAGCGCACCGTGCCGCTGCCGACGGGCGGCGGCGCGCAGTAGACCTCGGGCGCGCCGAGAAGCTCGAGCCCGACCGCGGCCCCGACGACATCGACGATGGAGTCGATCGCGCCCACCTCGTGAAAGGCGACCTCGTCGATCGAGGTCCCGTGCACCTTGGCCTCGGCCTGCGCGAGGCGCGTGAAGATATCGAGCGCCCGGTCGCGCACCGGCGGCGCGAGTCCGCTCGCCTCGATCATCGCGCGGATGTCGGCCCAGGCGCGGTGATGGTGGTGGCCGTGATCGTCGTGGCGATCGTGGTCGTGGCCGTGATCGTGGTCGTCGACCACCACGTCAAGGTGCGTGCCCTCGATGGCGTGACGGCTCGCGCGCGAGACCTCGAAGCGCCAGCGGCCGAGGCCGAGCGGCGCGAGGCCTTGTCGCAGGTCGTCGAGGGGAACGCCGAGGTCGAGCAGCAGCGCGAGGAACATGTCGCCGGCGATACCGCCGACCGGCTCGAGGCACAGCAGCCTGGTCATCTATTTGCTCGCGATGAGCGCCGCGTAGAAGCCGGCGCCGAAGCCGTTGTCGATGTTGACGACCGAGACATTGGGCGAACAGGAGTTGAGCATTCCCAGCAGCGCCGCGAGGCCCTGGAAGCTCGCGCCGTAGCCGACCGAGGTGGGCACGGCGACGACGGGGATGCCGACCAGGCCGCCGACCGCGCTCGCGAGGGCGCCCTCCATGCCGGCGACGACGACCGCGGCCTTGGCCGAGGCGATGTCAGCGCGCCGCGCGAGCAGCCGGTGGATGCCGGCGACCCCGACGTCGAAGATGCGCGAGACCGGAGCGCCGAGCGTCTCGGCGGTGATCGCCGCCTCTTCGGCGATGGGAACGTCGGAGGTGCCGGCGGTGACCACCGCGATGCGGCCGCGCTTCTTCATCTTGCGGCGGATGACGAACATGCGCGCCTCGCGGTGATGGACGCCCTCGGGCGCCACCTCGAGGCAGATGGCCGCCTTCTCCTCGCTGAGCCGGGTGATGATGACCGGGCTCGGCTTCTTGCGCAGCGCCTCGAGGATGCCGACGAGCTGCTCGGGCGTCTTGCTCTCGCCGAAGACGACTTCGGGCAGGCCCGAGCGCAGGTGGCGGTGAGTGTCGAGCGTCGCGTAGCCGAGCTCGGCGAAGGGCAGGTCCTTGAGCTGCGAGACGGCGCGGTCGATGGACACAGCGCCCGACTTCACGCCGCGCAACAGCTTCTTCAGGTGCGTTTCGTCCATGGCCGCGGAAGGTAGCGGCAAAGGTGCAGGGGCTCAAGCAAGGAGGGGCTGAGGGGCGGTGGGCGTCGGTAGGGGCGCATGGCAATGCGCCCGGCCCCGCAGGCCCCGGCGTGTCACCCGTGGGACCCCGTGGCAACGCGTCCGGAACGAAGGCCATCCACGCGTTGGCGCCTCGCCATGGCGCATACGCGAACCCGATGTGAGCATCGGTTCGAAGGGGAGCCGGTTATGACTTTGAGCGAGCTCGAAGACGAACTGCCGTGGGGCTTCCACGACGCGCACCTCGAATCCCTGCACATCGACTGGATGGGCGCGCGAATGACGATGCAGATGCGTCTGCCGATCAACGAGAGGGCAGACCTCGACCGGCGTGCGCGAGTCACCGTCACGGGGCTCGTCTACTGCGTGATCGAGCCGCGGGTCATCGATCCGAAGATGCGCTACGAACCCGTGCCGAAGTCGGGACTCTGGCTCGACTCATGGGTGCCCTCAGTCGACGAGGCAAAGGAGCACGGGTTGCCGGCGATGCCCGAGGGCGCGTTCGTGTGCGGGTTCTTCGTCCAGAACTGGAATCGGTGCATTTTCGTCTGCGGGCGCGATGCATCGCTGGAATGGTTGGAACCGATGCCCGTGCCCGAACACTGAACGGCGAGTCGACCGTCGCCTTGAGCGAATCGATGAGTCGCGCAACCTGGAGGAACGTGGTCGGCGGGCTCCCGATAGCCTGGAGGCGCCACCGAACCGGGGCTCGGCAACTAATTTAGTTCAAAACGGAGTGGTCACCCTGCGTTGGGAACTAAATTAGTTCTCGAATGAGGCCCCGGGCCCCGAAGAGGAACTAAAACTAGTTGAAACGGGACGGTCGCCTCAGCGATCGGAACTAGCTTAGTTCCCGGACGAGCCAGACCCCCTTCGTCCCGAACTAAATTAGTTCCCGATGGCGCCAGACCCCCTTCACCTGGAACTAAATTAGTCCCGCGAAGGCGGCCCGTTCCCGGCCGCAGGACGTTCGCGCAATCCGAGAACCCGATCTGCCGGCCGGCCCATGAACCGACCATGCCCGAGCCGATCGCCTGGCGCCCGCAATGGCGCCGCCCGGCCCCTCGCGGAGCCGGGCGGCTTCGAAGCGTGGCGTCGTGAAGCGATCAGGCCGTCGTGGTCGCCTCTTCCGGAGCCTTCGCCTTGGCGCGCGTGCGGGGTCGGCGGGCCGCAGTGATGAGCGACACGAACAGCTTCTCGCCGCCCTTGTCGTGGAACAGCCAGCGGCCGGGCCGAGCGATCTGCTCGTAGGTGTCGTTGAGCAGGGTCCAGGCGCGGGCGACGATCTCGCGCTGCTGGTTCTGCTTGAGGGTCGAGCCGTCGCCGAGCAACCGGTCGATCTCCAGGGCCATGCGGTCGGCCGAATCGGGATCGGAGGCGACGTAGTGCGTCGGGTCGCGCGAGAGCAGGTCGAGGTTCTCACGGTAGATCTTCGCGAGGCGCGAAAGGTCGGCGGCCGTGTCGAGGTACCCGGAGCCCGCGCGGATGTCGGCCACGATGCGGTGGATAGTCTCGTCATCGCCGAGGTGGAACTCGATGAGCTTGAGCATGCGCTCGCGCAGCGCCGCCGAGTCGCTGGCGAGCTTGGCCGGCAGCTTGGCGTTGGTGGCGAGGGCTTCGGCCGTGCTCGCCTCGTGGTAGGCGAACGACGCCGCGTGCGCGGCCGGCTCGAGCAGGTCGAGCAGGGCGATGTCGAACCGCGTGGGCGGCAGCTCGGCGAAGACCGAGCGCATCTCAGGCTGGTTTACCTTTCTGGCGACGCCCACCGCGGCGACGGCGGCGCGGTGCAGGTTGATGCGAGGCGAGCTGACGTGAGCGGCGGGGATGGCGTGGAGGCGCGAGAGCAGGCGCTCGAAAGCGGCCTGGCCGCTCTGGAGCTCCTCGGGGCTCATCGGCGATTCGTCGGCGGCTTCGATGCTTTCGACTGTTTCGGTGATTTCAGTGGGCACGGATACCTCCGCAAGACGGACAGGCGCGCCCCAACCCCGTGTCGAAGACGCACGCATGTCCTGAAGGATGGTGCCTTGCGAGCCCCTCATGGCGACTCACCCCCCGGGATGCCGCTCGCAAGACGAGAGGCAGGCTATCGAAGAACTCAATGGCCGATCAACCCCAGGGCCGACAATTCTCCGTCTTCAAGAACGATCACTCGGAGTACGAGCAGATTTGCCTACTCGTTGCTCTCCTCGCCCCACAGCTCGAGCAGGTCGAGCTCGATCGCCTCGAACGGCGGCGCGCGCACGCGGGCGTCGTCGGCATGGGTGGAGAGCAAGATCCAATTGCCGTCGCCGCGCTCGAAGACTTCGAGGGTGCGCGCGAGGGGATCGACGAGCCACAGGTGACGGACCTTCTCTCGCAGATAGATCGCCCGCTTCTTGCCGCGGTCGATCGATGCAGTCGAGCGCGAGACCACCTCGCAGACCCAGTCGGGCGCAAGGCTCACCCCAGCGGACCCGGGCCGCGTGGGCATGCGTTCTCGGCGCCAACCGGCGAGGTCGGGCACGAGCACGTCGGGACCGAGATGAAGCTCGGGCTCGAAGACCATCCGCCAGCCCCCTGGGCCTCCGCGGCCCGCTTGAAACGGTGCCCCGATGGCGAACCCGAGCGTCGAAGTCGTAACCGCGTGCGGGAAGGCAGGACGAGGGCGGACAATGAGTTCGCCGCCGACGAGCTCGCCGACCGCGTTCTCGGGAAGCGAATCGAGGTCGGCGAGAGTGGCGCCTTGTTTGCGGTAGGGGGCGACCATGTCTCAAGAATAGTTCCGCGCTTAGGCCTAGCGCTTGTCGAGCCGGAGGCCGAGCGAGCGGCTACAGCCGTTCAGACTGAGCGTAGGCCAGTCTTCGAGCGGCTCTTCGGTCAATCGTCCTCCTCTCGTCCACAAGCCCGCGCGCCAACCGACCGAAGCCCCCTCTCCTACGGCGCGCTGAGGGGGCGGCGACGGGTACCCAATTCGAAGGCGCGCCGTATGAAGAGGGGCTTGGGGGAGGACAGCGCTTCCCTGCCCGAGGTCCGCCTCCACGGGCCCGGTTGCTCTCGCCGCGCGTGCGCCAAGTCCCGCGGACCGCACAGCCCGACCGGCTGTCCGCGGCACCGCCGCCCGGCATCATGGCTGGGCGGCGGTGGAGGTGAGCGGGACGGACCCGCCCGGAATCAGAGAATGCCCTGGGAAATGTACTTGGAGATCTCCACGACCTTCGAATTCGTCGCGAACTCGAAGCGGAGTTGCCCGATGCTCGAGATGTAGACCTCGAGCTCGGAGTCGAGATCGAACGCGCCAGCGGTTTCGACGGAGTAGGCCTGGATCTTCGAGTACGGAATCGAGGTGTAGTCCTTCTTCTTGCCCGTCAGGCCTTGCACGTTGACCACGATGATGCGCTTGGTCGTGAGCACGACGCCGTCGCGCATGGACTTGTACGCGTCCAGGATCTCCTCGCCGGGAAGGAGCAGCTCCGACACCTTGTCCGCGTAGTCGGCTGCCTGCTTGAGCTTGAAGACCGAGCTGTTCTGGAAATCGATCGCGTACGGTTCCGGACGGACAAAGCCCCCGACCGGTTCAGCCTCGTCACGAGCGGCAGCGTCGGTGCGGACTATCGATCTCGACCGCCAGCCGACATCCCGCCGAGCATAAGTCGACGAAAAAGGGTCCGAGCGGATGCTGCAGGCGACTTGATGCCCTCGATCTTGCCGTCCCGCTGGGCTTGCCACAGCAGAACGTCGGCTTCCGCCCGACCTGCGCGCCGGGCTCTAACCAGCGGGGCCCGCCGGATCGCCCCGACCCTGCCCCAACCCGCCTCTTCCTACGGCGCGCTTTCGATCATCGTGCTTGTCGCGCCCCTCTCAGCGCGCCGTAGGAGAGCGGGCATAGTCAGGGGTGGCGCGCGGTGAACGAGAAGCGAACCGAAGAGGAACCCGGTCAAAGCCAGGCGCGACGATCTCGGTGAGCGGGCGCATTGCCATGCGCCCCTACCGACCTGGGGCCAACTCCTAGAAGTACAGATAGCGCAGGTCCAAATTGAAGACCCATTCCCCGCTCCCCGGCACGCCGCCGACGTCGAGCAGCCTGCCCCAGTGGAGCTGGACGACGAGCGGCCCGAGCCCGATGTCGGTGCCCAGCACCGCCGACAGGCTGCGCCGGTCCCAGGCCGTGCTCCAGTCGTCGAAGGCCGCGCCGAAGTCGAAGCCGGCGACCCCGAAGATGCCCGAGAAGATGGGCACCATCACCAGCCCGTCGAGCGGCACCGTCAGCCGCAGGTTGGAGACGTAGTAGTTGTCGCCGAGCAGCCGCTCGTCGCCGAAGCGGTAGCCCTCGAGATTGCCGATGCTCGAGAGGAAGAACTGTGGCGAGAAGCGCCCGCCGGTGGTCGCCCCGCCCGCGGCCCTCAGCAGCACGCTGCTGCGCCCGCCGATGTGGAAGCGGTGCTGGGCGTCGCCCTGGACGCGCGCGTAGCTGAAGCCGCGCATCGGCAGGTAGCCCGCGCTCACCGCGCCGACGAGCGAGGTGCCGGAGATCGGGCCGGCGAGGTAGTTGAGGATGGTCGTGTCGTAGCCGAACTGGGCCGAGCCGACGATCTCGGGCTCGGTGCCGCCGTTGAGGCGCCGCCAGTCGTCGTAGAGGTTGCCGTCGTAGTCGGTGTAGGCGAAGCGCTCGACGCCCCGGATCTCGACGCTGCCCTCGATGCGCCGGAAGCGGTCGAGCGGGTAGCGGGCGAGGCCGGCGACCCCGAACTCGCGCTGCAGGTAGTAGTTCGCGCTGGCGGGGAAGGTCTTGTCGCGCCGCGGCTCGAAGGTGTGGAAGGCGCCTATCCCGAGCGCGGGGCGCTTGGACTGGTTGATGTAGAAGACGAGCGCGTCGGTCAGCTTGAGCGAGCCGTAGACCGCGACGTTGACGAGCAGCACGTGGTCGCGCAGCAGGTCGGTGATGGCGAGCCCGGCGGCGCCGACCGAGGTCGGCCCGACCACCGCGCCCGCGCTCGCCTCGACGCGCCAGTTCTTCGACGAGCTCGGCTTGTAGACCGGGTTGCCGCCAGGCAGCCGGTCGCGCGGGTAGCTCAGGTCCTGGGCGACGACCAGGCCCGCGCCGCCTCGGCCTTGGGAAGGCTCTTCGTCGATGAAGCTCTTCTCGTCGAGCCGGAAGAGCTGGTACGAGCCGCGGTGGAAGCCAAGGGCGAGCAGCTTGCCCTCGGCGCTCGGGGCCGCGGCGAGCAGCGCGCTCGGCGTGTCGGTCAGCCGCCGCTCGACGCCGTCTTTGAGCAGCCACAGATCGGGCTTCCCCGACTCGTAGGAGACGAAGAGCACGCCGCCGAGCGCGGGGACCGGCGCGTAGTCGGGCTGCTTGTGCCAGGTGAGGCGCGAGCGCTCCTTCGTCGTCAGGTCGAAGGCGAAGAGGTTCGGCTCGTGCGACTCGGTCTCGTCGCAGGTGAACAGAAGGCGCCCGCCGTCCCAGTAGAGGTTGGCCTCGGCCCACACGTCGTTCGTCAGCCGGGTCAGCAGCCCGCGCTCGGTGCCCGAGAGGGTGAGCACGTAGAGATCGCGAAAGCCCCCGGGGTCGATGCCGGCGAAGGCGACCTTCGTGCCGTCGGGCGAGAGGGCGGGGTCGTAGATCTCGATGAGCTCGCCGGGCACGAAGCGCTCGGCCTTGCCGAGCTCGATCTGCACCTTGGTCTTGCCCGCCGCCTCCGACTCGACCGTCGTCACCGGGCGCACGTAGATGACGTCGCGGTCGCCGGTGCGGCCCGAGTAGAGCAGCTTGCCGGCCCGAAGCGAGGTGACGCGCCGGTCCACCGGGTGCAGCGACTCGAGGTCAGGGCGCTGGTCGCGCGCGACGACCTCGCGCGAGCCCGGATCGCGCAGGTCCTGGATGGCGAGGCGGGCGACGCCGGTCATGCGCTCGACGGTGCGGTAGACGATGAGCCTGCCGTCCTCGGAGACGCTGATCGAGTCGGGCTCGCCGCCCAGCCCCTCGACCCGCTCGAAGTCGTTCACCGTCTGTCCGGCGTCGAGGTACTGCACGAAATAGCGGCGCTTGAGCCAGTCGTGGTAGCGGCCGTTGATCTGCTCCTCCGACTCGCCGAGGACGAGGGAGAGGTAGTGGGCGAAGCTCTTGGGGATGATCGGCTCGCCCTCGACCTTCGCCTCCTCGCCTTCGCCCTCGCCGGCGGCGTCGCTGCGGTTCTGGTCCTCGGGGCGGCGCGAGGTGCGGCTGCTTTGCGGGGGCCTGCCGTTGACCGCCATGCCCGCGAGCGCGGGCGAGCGATCGAGCAGCTCGATGAGCTTCTCGGGGCCGTACTCCTCGGCGATGAAGGTGACGCGCGCCTGGCCGAGCTTGTAGACGCCGATGTAGCCGCCGGCGCGGCCGTCGAAGAAGTCGGGCAGCGCGTAGCCTACGGCCGGCCTCGAGTCGGTGATCAGGTCGCGCAGGATGTAGTCGGCCTCCGGATCCATGCCGCCGAAGGCGCCGTACTCGGCGAGCCCCTCGATGAACCAGAGCGGGAACAGCATCACCGGGCTCTCGAAGCCCTTCTCGGCGGCCGCGTCGCGCACCTTCTGGACGGTGAACTGGTGCGCCATCTCGTGGGTGAAGACGCGCGAGAACTGCTTCACGTTGCCGAAGAAGGGCATCGCCATGCGCAGGTCGCGCGGGTCGGTGACGCCGAGGACGCCCTCGCCGACCGAGAAGACGTTGGTCGCCTGAAACTCGGACGAAGACGCATAGAGGATGAACGGGATGGTGCTGGTCGGGACGGAGTCGAAGACCTCGGTGAGCCGGTCGTAGGCCTCGCGGATGGCGGCGACGGCGTAGCTGGCCGCGTCGCTTTCGCGCCCGTAGTAATAGAGGCGCACGCCGGCGCCGCCCTTGCTGCCGTCGAATTCGTAGGTGTGCCAGTCGTAGCGCCAGTACGGGACGAGGTTCTGTCCCGCGCGCGCCGGCAGCACGTAGATGTCCTTGAAGTCCTCGCCCGAGATGCTCGGCGGAGGCGTCAGGGTCAGACCTTTTGTTCCACCGGGCCAGAGCAGCGAGGTGTCGCGGGCGAGGGCGGTGTTGGGCAGGAGCGGAAGCGTGCAGAGGATTGGCAGAAGAAGGAGGAATCGCTTCACGTTATCGGCGCCTCACGATCAAGCTAGGCACTCGATCCGAGCGGGCGACGACAAGCACGACGGCCCGGCGTGGCGGAGAAGAAGGGTTCTCACGCAGGGCCGCCGGGTTCTCACGTTGTCCGCGCGCGGCCACAGCGAGGGCCAGGCGCGGCGCCGCGAAGCGACGGGGCGAATGACGATGGGCGCGGCCGAAAACGAGGACGGTTGCGGCCGCCGTCTCGGCGGCCTGGGTGCGCGGGACCTCGCGGGTGGCGGAGCTGGAGCTCCGCCGTCCATCCTTCGTCTCGGTTCGGTCCTCGGGTTGATGGAGGTGGGACGGGCCGCCGTCTGGGCGGCCTGCGTGTGCGGGACCTCGCGGGTGGCGGAGCTGGAGCTCCGCCGTCCATCCTTCGTTTCGGTTCGGTCTTCGGGTTGATGGAGGTGGGACGGGCCGCCGTCTCGGCGGCCTGTGCGTGGGGATCGACAGCGCGGGTGGCGGAGCTGGAGCTCCGCCGTCCATCCTTCGTCTCGGTTTGGTCCTCGCGAGCGCCCTCCGCTCTGCGGCCTGCGCGCGGGGAGGGGCTTCAAATCCAAAGAAGAAGCCCGGGGCCGGGCATCCGGCTCCGGGCCTCGACGCCCTGCGACAGAGCGCTCGTCTACTGGCTCTTCACCATCTCGATGTTGAGCGAGGTGTTCTGGCCCGCGGTCACGCTGACCTGCGTGACGAACGGCTCGTATCCGCTCTTGGTCGCGCGCAGCTCATAGCTGCCGGCGTAGACCGTGTTCGAGAAGAAGTACTGGCCGCCCGTAGCCGAAGTCGTGCTCTGGAGGCCGCGGTTGAGGGTGACCTCGACGCCGTCGAGCATCTTCGGCGGGGTCGAGCCCTGCTCGCGGATGTTGCCGGAGATGCCGCCCATACCCGGCTCGGGGCCGACCTGGATCTTGAAGTGCTGCGCGGTGCGCGTCAGGTAGCCTGCCGTGTCCTCGGAGACCAGGTGCAGGAACCAGATGCTGCCCGGGGGCAGGCTGGCCTGCATGAGCTGCTTGGTGGTCACCGGCAGGAACGAGTCGGACTTGGTGGGGATGGTGTCCGCGTAGCGATCGAACCGGTAGTAGTAGCCGCGGAAGTTGTCGGCGGCGATCGGATCGGTCCACGAGAAGATGGCGGTCGGCTGCGCGTACCACTGCGACGACGAGGGGTGGCTGCTCGAGCTGATGGTGGGCGGCGTCGCGTTGACGCGCACGCGGAAGGCCGACTCGAGCGTGCCAAAGGAGGCCATCGGCCCGACGCTGATGACGTTGAAGTAGGTCGTCCCCGTGGGGATCTGGCTCTTGGTGAAGCTGACCGTCTCGCCCTGCTCGTAGGACGACTGCGCGTCGGGCACCTGGCTCTGCGAGGACGGCAGCGCCGAGGTCAGGTCGTAGTAGTAGGCCGCGACGTCGTCGAAGGGCCGGGTCCAGGCGACGTTGAAGGTGTCGAAGCCGTCGTTGTAGACGCGCGCCTGGTCCGGGTGCGTCGAGGAGCGCAGGTCGAGCGGCGGGATGCGCGAGGTCTCGACGACGCCGTTCATCGTCGCCGCCACGTTCTGCCGGGCGCCGTAGAGCAGCTTGATGCGACCCTGGCCGCCGCGCGGGCTGCCGCCGTTGGCCGACAGCAGGCCGGTGACCGTCAAGTCGTCGGCGACCAGGCGGATGCCGCCGCCCGAGCCGCCGGCGCACGAGCCGCCGCCGCCGTCGCTGCCCGATCCGCCGTTGGCGAGCACGTTGCCGGCGATGGCGATCGCGTCGCTGGCGATGAGGTCGATCATCCCGCCGCCGTTGGGCTGGCTGCAGCTACCGCCGCGCGAGCCGACGTGCAGGTCGGCGACATAGGCGCCGTTGGCCGAGCCGCCCTGAGAGCTGATCGAGCAGTAGAGCGAGCCGTAGTAGCTGCTGTAGCAGTTGTAGAGGCTTTGGGAATCACCAGAGCCGGAGGTTCCGTAGCCGCCGCCCGCGCCGCTGACAGTGCCCGAAGTGCTGTAGGTGCACGAGGGGTTCTGGCAGCTCCTGCTGCCGCCGTCTTGGCCGCGGCCGCTCGGGTCGTCGCCGACCGCCGGGGCCTCGATGCTCGAGGTGCTGTCGACGGTGATGTTCGCGGCGCGGATGCGCAGCCAGCCGAGCGGCCCGACCTGGATGCGGCTGTTGTTGCGCAGCCAGACGTCGCCCGCGTAGACGTGCTCGCCGTCGAGGGTGACGGTGGTGTTGTCGAGAAGTAGGTTCGCCTCGGCACAGCGGCCTCCGGTGCAGAAGGTCGAGCAGGTCTGCGATCCGGCGAAGTCGCTGCCGTCGGGCGGGCAGACCTCGACGACGTCGCCGTTGCAGCGCTTCTCGCCCGGCGTGCAGCCGCCGGTGCAGAGACCGTTTTCGCAGCCGTTCGGGCAGGCGCGCACGAAGAGCCACGCGGTCTCGCTCGCGTTGCACTCCTCGACCACCGAGTTGTTGCAGCGTCGCTCGCCTGCCGTGCAGGTGGCGGTGAGCGTGCACTGGCCGAGCTCACAGCTTTGCGGGCAGACCTGCCGCACGACCCAGTAGCCGCCCGCGTCGCACTCCTCGACGTTGGTGCCGTTGCAGCGCAGCTCGCCGGCGACGCAGACCCCGGCGTTGCAGGCTCCGTTGAAGCAGGCTCCCTCGGCGCAAGGCTGCGGCGTGTCCCAGTCGGTGCAGCCGGAGGACATTTCCCGGCAGGTCTGGTGGTTGGTGCCCGCGCAGCGCGTCGCGCCTGCGGTGCATTGGTTGGTGCAGTTGCCGGTGCAGATGCCGCCCGAGCAGACCTGCCCGCTGGCGCAGGGTACCGCGTCGCCCCACTCGGTGCAGCCCGACGCCATCCGCTCACAGGTCTGGACGCCGAAGCCCGAGCACTGGCGCGCGCCCTCGCTGCACTGATCGACGCAGTTGCGCACGCACTGGCCGCCCGAGCAGATCTCGCCGTCGGGACAGGCGATCTCTTCGCCCCACTCGGTGCAGCCCGTCGATGCCTGCGCGCAAGTTCGATACCCGCCGGCCGAGCACTGCCGCGCGCCCACGCTGCACTGGTCGGCGCAGTTGAGGACGCACCGGCCGCCCGAGCAGACCTCGCCCTCGGCGCACGCGGTCTCGGCTCCCCAGTCCGTGCAGCCCGCGGCGGTCATCTCGCACGTGAGGAAGCCGCCGTTCGGCGCGCACTGGCGCGCGCCCAGGCTGCAGCGGTTGACGCAGTCGGTGACGCACTCGCCCCCGAAGCAGACTTGACCGGCCGGGCACGCGGTCGCGGTTCCCCAGTCGGTGCAACCGGAGGTCTGCAGCGCGCACTCGAGGTAGCCGCCGTTGGGCGCGCACTGCCGCGCACCCAGGCTGCATTGGTTGACGCAGCCGCCGCCGATGCACTGACCCGCCGAGCAGATCTGGCCGCCGGGGCAGGGCGTCTCCTCGCCCCAGCCAGTGCACCCCGAAGACTGCATCTCGCAGACGACGAAGCCGTTGACCGAGCACTGGCGCGCGCCCAGGCTGCATTGGTTGACGCAGCCGCCGCCGATGCACTGGCCCGCCGAGCAGATCTGGCCCTCGGGGCAGGGCGTCTCCTCGCCCCAGTCGGTGCAGCCCGAGGACTGCATCTCGCAGACGACGAAGCCGTTGGCCGAGCACTGGCGCGCGCCCAGGCTGCACTGGTGGATGCAGCCG
>JBMNNX010000010.1:0-52624 GCA_050942745.1 Myxococcales bacterium | reverse complement strand
CTGCCATCGCCGGCGGTGACACAAGAGCCGACTCCCCATCCTTGCTAATGCGGGCTCACTTGAACCGTGCTGGCCCCGTGCAACTGTCCGGGGTAGTCCCTGCTCCGACCCCATCAGATACAAGGGCCTGTCGCGGCGACCGCGTTCGATCCGGCGAACACCGGACGCCGATGCCACGCACGCCTATTCGTCGGGTATTCAAGGCAAGTCCGCGGGCGCTTTCGCCAGCGCTCGGCGGTGCAGGCGCCCGAAGGCGGCGACCGGCGCCGTCTCGCGGGCGTGCCTGCTGCCTTCGGCCCCGCGGCCGGCGTCTGCTCGGTCCTGGCGCTCCCGTTAGAATGGCCCGCGTTTCCCCGGGGTTGCCTCAGTCGATAAGGAGAATTTCGTGGCGACTAAGATCGAGCGCTTCCTGCAGTCGGCCGCCTTTGGCGTCGTCGGCGCATCGACCAACCGCGAGAAGTACGGCAACAAAGTCCTGCGCTGCTACCTGCAGAATGGCCGGCAGGCGATCCCGGTGAACCCGAAGGAAACGACTGTCGAAGGGCTGCCCGCCGTCCCGTCGGTCGCGAGCTTGCCCGACCACGTGAAGGCGCTCTCGATCATCACGCCGCCGGCTGTCACCGAGCAGGTCGTGGAGGAGGCGATCGCCAAGGGCATCGAGCACATCTGGATGCAGCCCGGGGCACAGAGCCCGAAAGCCGTGGCTCGCGCCGAGCAAGCGGGTATCAACGTCATCGCCGACGGAAGCTGCCTGCTGGTGGCTATCCATCACCCGCCGCGCGGCCGCTGCCGCACGCCTGCGTCGGACGGTCGGGCGGGCTGCCCTTGCTCGCGAGAGGCGACAGGGCGGTTTCCGGTGCCGCAATCAGGCTCAGCGTGAAGAGGGCGCCGCCTTCGGGCGCATTCTCGGCGCGCATCTCGCCTCCGAAGGACTCGAGGATCCGGTGGCAGATGGCGAGCCCGAGGCCGGTCCCTTGCCCTGGTTCTTTGGTCGTGTAGAACGGGTCGAAGATCCGCTGGAGGCTCTCCGGCGCGATCCCGGTGCCGTAGTCCCGCACGCTCAGCTCGACGCGCCCCGCCTCCGCCCTTCGCGCGCGCACCACGATTGTGCCCTGGCCGTTCATGGCGTCGGAGGCGTTGAGCAGCAGGTTGATGAGCACCTGAGACAGGTGATGGCTCTCGCCCATCACCACCAAGCCGTCGGGCAGCTCGACGTCGAGCTCGAGCCGCTTGAGCCGCTGGTGTACCGAGGCGAGGCGCACGGCGGTGTCGACCACTGCGGCCAGGTCGAGAGGCCCGGGGGCCTCGGTCGCCGGCTTGGAGAAGTCGAGCAGCTCGCGCACCGTGCGGTCGATGCGCGCGACCTCGCGGTCGATGCGCTCGAGGTACTCGCGCGCCTCCGGCGCCGCGCGGCGCTTGGCGAGCTCGAGGTAGCCGAAGATCGCGCCGAGCGGATTGCCTATCTCGTGCGCGACGCCGGCCGCCAACTGGCCGGTCGTCGCCAGCTTCTCGGAACGAACGAGTGAGTCCTTGGCCTCGGCGAGCTGACGGTTGAGCCGCTCGAGCTCGGCTATCTGCGCGGAGACCCGCGCCCGCTCCTGTCGCAAGCCCTTCGACATCCGCTCGAAGGCGACGCCGAGCCTGCCGAGCAGCGTCCCGCTTCCCGCGAGCGGCTCGTCCAGCTCGAGCCTCCCGATGCGCTCCGCCGCGTCCGCGAGCCTGTCCACCGGGCGCCCGACCATGCGGTTGAGGAGGAAGAAGCCGACGGCGAAGGCGATGAGCGCGTTGATAAGCGAGTAGGAGCCGAAGGCGGAGCCGAGCCCGTCCGCGCGCCGCGCGTCGGGGCCGGCCTCCGCGACGAGGAGCCGGCCGTCACCAAGGCGCGCGGAAACCGAGCGCTCGGCACCCGGGCGGCTCGCCTCGCGCACCGAGAAGCGCAGCTCCGGGCTCGACGCCTCCGAGGCCGCGCGCTCGAGGCACGCCGCGTCGGCGCCGCAGCGCTCATCGAGCTGCCGCGCGAGCGCAGTCGCGAGCGGGCGCAGATTCTCGAGCGCCGCGCGTTGAGTCAGCGCCAGGCTCACGAAGCCGTTGAGCACGCCGCCGACGAGCAGCGTGGCGGCGAGCGCCACGGCTATCTGTGCGCGAAGCGAGAGGCGTCGATTCATCGAGGGAGCACGGTAGCTCAGGCCATGGGCCCGGGCAAAAGGCCCGCTTCGCCCTCGCTATAGCTCGAAGCAGAGCGTGGCGCTGGTCGCCTTCGCGGGCGGATCGCCCATCGTGCAGCCGAGGCCGAACACCGGCTTCTTCGCGAACGAGCTCTGCCGCCGGACGCGGCTCAGCAGGTCGTCGAGGATCTCGCGCGTGGGCACCTCGACGGTGATCCCCACGTACGAGGTCCGATAGTTGCGCACGCCGACCCATTTCACGCGAGTGACCGCTCCGCCGCCTTCGATGGGCAGGGTGCCGCCCGTGAGCTTTGCGTCGAGGAGCTTCTGGGCCACCAGCTCATCGAGGGAGCCGGCGGGCACGTCCGGCAGCGGGTCGCGCCGGGCGGCGACGAGCGCCGCGGCGGCCTTGCGCACGAGGCCGACCGCAGTCAGGGCGTTGCTTCCGGGCCCGGAGGGGCGCCACCCGACTTCGAGCGCGACGAACGCGCCGACGACGAGGATGGTGAAGGCCACGAGTGACAGGCCCTGGATAGCCCCTCGCTCGGTTCGCTGCCGCTGCCGCATCGCTCTCTCTCCCGCAGGCCGACGATAGCGCAGGCGGAGCGAACGCGCTGTCGGTCGGCCGCTCCGCGCGGTGCACTCGGACGCCCTCCGCCGCCCCCATCGCTCACGGCGGGCGATCGAGCGCGCGCTCGTCAGGCCGCAAGGCTTTCGGATGCAAAAGCCACGGCCAGGCTCGAAGATGGGGCCCTACTCGCTTGACCCCCAAGAATGCGTCGGCCTAATTTCCAGGCCTCTTCGAAGAAATCATCCGAGAAGGAGGGCCGAAATGGATCGACCGAACGAGAGTCAGCTCCTCGCCTTTGCCCGAGTCATGGCGAACCTGGTCGCCGCGGATGGCCGGGTCCAGCCCGAGGAGCGAGAAGAGCTCGAGCGGGTGATCCAGGGCGTTGGCCTCTCGCCGGACGACGAGCGGGTCGCGAGTATGCTCGAGGCCGAGCTCAAGTCGCCCTCGCCCCTCGCCGAGATCGCAAAGGACGTCGAGGAGAAGGAGCTGCGCGGCCTGCTCCTGCGGATGATGGCCGAGCTCGCCTGCGTCGACGGTGAGGTCGCCGCCGAGGAGCGGGCGAAGGTCTGCGAGGCCGCGACCCTGTTCGGCTTCGAGCCGGCCATCGCCGATGAGCTGGTGACCTGGGTCCTCGACTCGATCGCCGTCGAGAAGCGCGAGCAGGACCTGATGAGCCGGCTGATGAAGTAGCGATCCGGCCGCGGCGCGATCACTTTCCTTCGGCGCTGACGCCTTGCGACCTGCGCCCGAGCAGCATCAGGAGCTGCTCGGACGCGCGCTGCCTGCGGGCCTCGGCGCGAGCGCGCCAGGCCTCGGCGCCGTTGTGGATGTTCCCGGTGTAGTAGCGCAAGCCGAACCCCGCGCCGAGCAACCCCGCGTCCCACGCCATCCCGTGCAGGGCCAGGGCGACCACCCCGACCATCCAGCCTCCGTTGACCAGCAGGGCGAGCGCCGCGTCCGCAGGGTTGCCGCCCGTGAGCTGCCCGAGGCCGGGCACCAGCGCTGACAGGGCTCCGCCGATCACCGACCGCAGCTCGACGTCGAGCTCGAGGTCCTCGAGCAGCTCCTCGGCCCACGCGTCCTGGCCGAGCAGCGCTCGCACGCAGGAGGCCGAGGCCTCGGAGTTTCTCGCGCAGACCTGCCCGATGCAGCCGAGCCAGCGCGCCTTCGACCGCGTCCGCTCGCTCGCCCCGAAGGCCTCAAGCCGGCCGAGCGTCTGCAATGCCAGGGGCGAGGCGCCGGCCTTGAGCATCGCCACGGCGAGGGCTCCTGCGCCGCGGCGAGCGAGGGGATCAGGAGCGCGGCGGCGAGCGCCAGGCTACGGGTCGAGGCGGCGCCGATACGCTTCATCGACCTCCTCCAGCAGCCTCTCGCGCTGCTCGTCGTTGTAGACGAGCGCGCCGACGGCCGAGCCGTAGACGTTGCCGACGTAGAGGACCGCGGCGAGCGCTCCGAGCACCCAGCCGCGCACGGAGGCCCAGCCCTGTTCGTGGAAGCCGTGGGCCGCCAACCCCGCCGGCGCGCCGACGAGCAGCAGGCTCATCAGGCCGTCCTGCCAGCGCCCGAGGTAGACCCGCCCGAGGCCGGGCACGGCCGTCGAGAGCGCCGCCGCGAGCCATGCGACTTCTGAGGCAGGTCGCGCGAGCGCTCGAGGAAGGCGCGGTCCTCGGCGATCCAGGCGGCGAGGGTGGCGTCCTCGGCGGGCGGCAGCTCGAGCAGGCGCTTGCCGCCCTCCTCGAACTGGCCCGCGCGCAAGGCGCGCATCACCAGGGTGTGGCGCGCGAGCGCCGAGTCGCGACCTTGGCTCCCGCCGCCATCGCAGGAGGGCGCGCCGTCGCCGGGGAGGAACACCTCGGTGAGGCAGAGCCGCAGGCGCGCGCGGGGCAAGCTCCCCGGCATTCGTCAGCTCGAGCATCAACCGGCTGGCGTCTTCGAACCGCCCGGCGAGCCCGAGACACAGGGCGGCGCGCTCGAAGCCGCTCGCCCGCTCCTCGGGCCGAAGGTAGGCGTGCCGCAGCGCCTCGACCGCGCACGCCTGGTGGTCGCCGAGCGCGGGCAGCCTGTCGGCGAGCTCGAGCGAGGACGGCTCGGCGGTCGAGACTGCCGGGGCGAGGAGCAGCCCCGCGAGCAAGAGGAGTCGGTTCATCGCTTGGGCTTGCGCAGGCAGTAGCGCTCGGGCGCGTCGAGCAGGCGGCCCGTCTTCGGATCGGTCCGGTAGAGGGCGGTAGCGAGCGGGTGGTCGCGAACGAGCCGGTCGGCGCTCAACAGCACGCCCTCGACGAAGCCGCACTGCTCGACGGCTCGCTCGGAGAAGTGCGAGCAGGAAGGCGCGAAGGCACAGACCGGCGCGTCCTGCGACGACAGGACCTTGCGGTAGACGACGAACAGCGTGCGGACCGCGGCCTTGCCCAGCGAGCCTTCCCAGCGCTTGTCGGCCGACGCCGCCGGGGCCGTCCGCTGGGCAGGCGAGCCGAGCAGCAGCGCGACGGCCTGCGAGGGCTCGCTCAGGTCGCGGCCGTCTGCTCTTGCCGAGGTGGTAAAGGCGACGAGGGCGAGCGCGGCCGCGAGCAGCCTCGCAGGTCGAGCTCCTCCACCTTGGTCGTCGCGCGGATCTGTGCGCAGCGAGCGTCGGCGGGCTCGGTCGCGCGCAGCTCGCCGAGCCGCCACTTCTCCTCGCGCACGAGCTTGCCGTCCCCGTCGTAGTAGCGGGCGTCGATGACGCGGGCGATGCGATGGCCGCCGTGGCGGCCTCTTTCGGCGAAGGCGAGGTGGCGCTGCGTCTTGCCGCTCCGGGCGACGAGCTCGACGCTGGCGCCCCCCCTCGCGCGTCTCCACGGTGCGCATCTCGCCGAGGTCGCGCCCCTCGGCGTCGATGAGCTTCCAGCGAGTGCGCAGCTCCTCCTCGTGGCGCTTCTGCTCGAGCATCTTCGAGGTCTTGGGGATGGTGCTCGCGGGATCGACGACGCCGGCGAGCACCGCGTCGAGCAGCGGCGGCGCGGTGCCCGGCTCGACCTTCGAGCGCAGCGCGAGGTCGCGGTCGGGGTAGTAGACGACGACCTCGTCGTGCGCGAAGTGCAGCTCCTGCTGAATGGGGCTGGCGACGCGGATGCAGACCGAGCCGTCCGGCAAGAAGGCGACCGTGCCCGAAGAGCGCTCGACCGGCCCGCGGCCGCCCATCTCCAAGGCGAAGGGAGCGGTGAACGAGACCCGCGCGGTCGGTCCTTCGGCGCGCGCCGGGAGCGGACAGAGGTGGAGCGCGATCGCCAGCGACCCGAGGAGCGCGCCGCGGCCGCCCTCGAGGCGGCCGAAGCGGCGGGCGACCCGCGGCAGAACCAATCGTTGGTGAGCGTTAAGCGCGATCACTGTACAGGCATCTTCGAGAACACCGCGCCCAACGTCGCGGCGTAGACGCCGAGGTAGACCACCCCGCCGACCACACAGCCGACCACCAGGCCGGCGATGGCGTTGCGGCCTCGCTTGGAGCGAGCGTAGCTCTTGTAGTACCGCGAGTACTCGGAGACGAACTCGGGCGACTTGCCGATGAGGCGCGAGCCCGGCGGGCTCGGGCTGAGGGCGTAGCCGAGGATGATCCCCACCGCGCCGATGAGGCAGCCGAGGCTGAACCAGCCGAAACCCGAGATGTCCGAGTCGGCGTCCTGCTTGGCGAGCTGCTTGAGCTGCTCGATCTCCATCGCGGTCAGCGTCCGCATCGGCGGGTAGTACTGCTGGGGCGGCGGGTAGTAGCCCTGTTGCGGCGGCGGGTAATAGCCCGGGTGTTGCCCCGGCGGCGGGTAGTACCCGGGCGCCTGGCCGGCCTGAGGCGCTGCCTGCGGAGGAGGAGGCGGCGGCACGTACTGCGGCTGCCCGGGCGCGGCCTGTTGCGGCGGCGGGACTGGATAGCCCGGCTGCGCTGCCGGAGCCGCCGCAGGGGCTTGCGCATCCTGGGCGTGCGCCCTGTGAACCGGGACCGCGACGAGGGCGCCGCAAACCAGAGCGGAAAGGACGGTGTACGCCCAGGCGCTGCGGCAGCAGGATTGGGCCCTGACGGGAAGCTGGCTCGAGACTCCGAACATGCTGGCCTCTCGGTGACTCGGAACGTTCCGACCGGCGCTTCGGAGGTTGGTTGGGCAATCTCAGCGCTCGAGCGCGGGAGCGTCAAGCACGCTTCCGGACAGAAGCGAGGCCGCTCCTGGGATCCATAGCTAGAAAGGGTCCCAAGAATGCGCGGCGCGTCGGCGCCACGGGCGAGGCGGGACACACGGCGATCGTCGCCCGCCACGGCTATTTCGCGACGGCCAGCCCGACCTTGGCGCAGTTTTCCAAATGGTGCTCGCGCATGCCGAAGACCTCCTGCGCTCGCGGCAGCGGGAGCGCGAGCGCACCCGAGGCATCTTCGCGCGCGGCAAAGTCGAGCAGGGCTTCGACGTAGCGCAGATCCTCCACGGCGATGCGGCGCGCCTGTTCGCGCGTCAGCCGAGGGCCGTGGCCCGGGAAGACCTCCTCGATGCCCGCGCCGAGCAGGCCCAGAAGCCGCCGCAGCGTCGCGCAGTAGGCCGCTGCGTCGTCGATGAAAGGGATCTCGCACGGCGACAGGTGGTCGCCGACCAGCAGCGCGCGCGCCTCCTCGACGACGAGGGCAAGACCGTCTGCTGTGTGGCCGGGCAGCAGGTGCGCCTGGAGCGCGATGCCGCCCAGGGTGAGCCTTTCGCCGTCGGCCAGCCCTCTGAGTTGCGAGGGCCAGCGATAGGGCGTGGGGCGCTGCACGTACCACTGCGAGTCGTAGCGGGCCGCCTCCTCCAGGCAGACCCGGGCTGGTTCAGCATCTGCGGCGACCCAGCGCGCCAGCACCGCGCTGCACAGCACCGGCGCGTCCGGGAAGGCGAACGGGCCGAGGACGTGATCCCAGTGGGCGTGGGTGAAGGCCAGCGCCTCGACCCGGGCTCGTCCCGCGAGGAACGTCGAGAGCGCCTCCAGCTCTCGGGGGAAGTAGCCGGCGTCGACGACGACGCCCGCACCGCCCTTGAGCACCACCAAGCTCGACATCTGCCAGATGCCGCTCGTGAACAGCTCGACTCGGGTTTCCATCGCGCCCTCCGCTGCGCTCGTCTTGCTCTCCTTCCGAGCCGCCTGGCGACTGCCCTGCACTTGCCTGAGTGTTCAGCGCTGGGCTATCGGATCGATTCGCAAAGCGGCAAGGGGAAGCGACTTGGAAGCGACTGTGCCTGACCGAGTGAAGAGCATCGCCCTCGCGAGCGAGATCACCATCAGCACGCAGTTTCTCGCGGGCATCATCGACGAGACTGCGCACCCGATCTTCGTCAAGGACAGGCAGTACCGCTTCGTCGTGATCAATCAGGCGTTCTGCGACCTGATGTGCGCGCCGCGCGACGAGATCCTCGGCAAGACCGACTACGACTTCTTCCCGCGGGAGGAGGCCGATTGGTTTCGCAAGAAGGACGCCGATATGTTCGCCACCGGCGAATCGCAGGTCATCGACGGCGAATCCTTCACCGATCAAGAGGGCAAGCACCATGTGCTCGCCACGACCAAGGCGCCGCTGCGCAACGCGGCGGGCGAGATCGAGTACCTGGTCGGCATCATCAAGGACATCAGCCAGATCAAGGCCGCCGAGGACGAGCTGCGCCGCACCAACGAGGAGCTCGAGCGGCGAGTGCGCGAGCGCACCGCGGCGCTCCGCGACGCGCAGCACGAGCTGATGCGCAAGGAGCGGCTCGCCGTGCTCGGCCAGCTCGCCGGCGGCATCGCCCACCAGATCCGCAACCCGCTGGCCATCATCAGCAACTCCGCCTACCTGCTGCAGCGGCTGGCCGCGTCGAGGCCCGACCCCGACCTCGAAGCGCCCGTGGCGATGATTCTCGAAGAAGTCTGGAAGGCCAACCGCACCATCACCGGGCTGCTCGACTACGCCCGCTTCCGGCCGCCCCAGCCTCAGCCGGTGAGCCTCCAGGAGATAGTCGCGCGCGCCCTCGGCTCGCTCTCGGTGCCCGAGAACATCACCGTCCGCTCGGAGCTGTCCGAGGTGCCGCAGGTGGCCGCCGATCCCGAGCAGGTGCGCGAGGCGATCACGAACCTCGTCCAGAACGCCATCGAGGCCATGCCCGATGGCGGCGCCCTCTCCTTCGAGGCCACGCGCGAGGGCCGCTGCGTCTCGCTCCGCATCCGCGACAGCGGCCCGGGCATCTCGGCCGAGCAGCAGCGCCATCTCTTCCAGCCGCTGGTGACGACCAAGGCGAACGGGCTCGGCCTGGGCCTCACCACCGCGCGGATGCTCATCGAAAACCAGCAGGGGAGCATCGAGTTCGAGAACGAGCCCTGCGCGGGCGCGGTCTTCAAGATTTGCCTCCCGGTGCACGCGCAGTTGACGGGGAGCGCGTCCTTCGCCCAGCCTGCCGGTCCCGTGGAGCCCGTGGCCGCGGGCTCCTAGCGCGATAACGAAGGAAGCCCGGGGGAGAGGAAGCATTCGATGCAGCCAAGCCAGCGTGCAGCCTCGGTCTTCGTCCCCGACGGCCTCGAGCGAGATGCGGCCCTCGGCCGCACGACGCACCTCGGGATAGGCGCTCACCCCGACGACCTCGAGTTCATGACCTGGCGCGGGATCCTCGAGTGCTACCGCAAGCCCGATCGCTGGTTCTGCGGCGTGGTGGTGACCGACGGCGCGCGCAGCCCGCGCGCGCAGGCCTACGCCGGCTTCTCGGACGAGCGGATGCGCGAGGTGCGCGAGCGCGAGCAGCGCGAGGCGGCGACGATAGGCGACTACGGGTCGCTGGTGATGCTCGGCTTCTCCAGCGCGGCGATTCGGCCCCACAGCGTCGAGCTCGACCGCGACCTCGATGCGCTCCTGGCCGCGACCCGCCCCGAGGTCGTCTTCACGCACAACCCGGCCGACAAGCACGAGACCCACGTCGCGGTCTGCCTGCACGTGCTGCGGGCGCTGCGCAGGATGCCTGCCGAGCTGCGTCCGCGCGCCGTCTACGGCTGCGAGGTCTGGCGCGGCCTCGACTGGATGCGCGACGAGGACAAGCGGGTCTTCGACGTCGGCGGGCACGAAGAGCTGTTCGAGAGGCTGATGGGCGTCTTCGAGTCGCAGATCGCCGGCGGCAAGCGCTACGACCTCGCGACGCTCGGCCGGCGGCGGGCGAACGCGACCTACCAACAGCCGCGCGAGACCGACTCGGCGAGCCTCGCCGAGCTCGCCATGGACCTGACCCCGCTGACCAAGGATCCGTCGCTGGGGATTCGCGAGTACGTCCTGGGGCTCATCGCGCGCTTCTCCGACGAGGTCTCCGCGCGGCTCGGGGCCTTGGAGGGCGCGGAGTAGAGAGAATGGAAATCATCGTCAGGCAGACCGCCGAGCAAGGCTGCCAGCTCGCGGCGGCCATCATCGCCGAGCTGGTGCGGCGCCGGCCCGACACGGTGCTCGGGCTCGCGACCGGCTCGACGCCCATAGGCGTCTACCGCGAGCTCGTGCGCCGGCATCGGGAGGAAGGCCTCGACTTCAGCCGGGTGACGACCTTCAACCTCGACGAGTACGTGGGCCTCGAGCCCAATCACCCGCTGTCGTACCGCCGCTTCATGGCCGAGCACCTGTTCGACCACGTCAACACGTCGGGCGATCGCGTCCACGTCCCCGACGGCACGGTGAGGGACGTCGCGCTCGAGTGCCAGGCCTTCGAGGACCGGATCCGGCGGGCCGGCGGCATCGACCTTCAGCTCCTGGGCCTTGGCCTCAACGGCCACATCGCCTTCAACGAGCCCAGCTCGTCCCTTCGTTCGCGCACGCGCGTCGTCACCATCGCGCCGAGCACCGCGGCTGCGAACTTCGGCAAGCTCCCTGCCGACGTCCCCCGGCCGCGCCGAGCGATCACCATGGGCGTCGGCACTATCCTGGAGGCGAGGCGCCTGCTGCTGCTGGCTTTCGGGGAGCAAAAGGCCGAGGTGGTCGCCAAGGTCGTCGAAGGCCCGCTGACCGCCTTCGTGCCCGGTTCGGCGCTTCAGCTCCACGAGAACGCGACGGTCATCCTCGACGAGGCCGCGGCGAGCCGGCTGGTGCTCAGGGACTATTACCGGCAGGCCTACGACGACGCCTCTGCTGCGCGAGAGAGCCGCTGACGCCCGGGCATCGGCGCCTGAGGTCTGGTGAAGCTCGGCCGGCTAGGCGCGGGCTGCTTTCCGCGACCTCTTGATTTCTCCGATAGATCGGTAGCCCAATTCCGCCCGCGAGCTGTTCGCACGGAAGCTTGCGAGCTTCCCGCCAGCGCAAGGAGCTCCGCCGTGAACGAACTCATCGTCAGCTACTCAGGAGTCCGAGGAGTCTGGGGCGAATCGCTGACCTCGGAGGTCGCGCGCCGCTACGGCCATGCGTTCGGAAGGATGGTGCTCAAGCGCCACGGCCCAGGGGTGACGGTGCTGCTCGGGCGCGACACGCGCGATTCGGGCCCGGCGCTGCTCGAGGCGATGATCGCCGGCCTGGCGCCTCACGGCCTTCGGCTCATCGACCTCGGCGTCGTCCCGACCCCGACGCTGCAGTTTGCGATGAAGCCCTTCGCCGCCGCAGGAGCGGTGGTGATCACCGCGAGCCACAACCCGCGACAGTGGAACGGCTTCAAGTTCTTCTTCGGGCCGGACAACACCGTGCTCGACGCGGCCGAGACCCGCGAGCTGATGCAGACCATCGCGGGCCTGGAGTCGCTTCCCGACTGCGCCGAGCGGCCGGAGGTGAAGGACGCCCACGCCGAGGCGGTGCGGCTGCACCTCGAGAAGGTCCTCGAGCAGGTGGAAGTCGAGCGCATCCGCGGCCGGCGCTTTTGCGTCGCGGTCGACTCGGCGAGAGGCGCGGGAGCGGAGCCGACGCGAATGCTGCTCGATCGGCTCGGCTGCGAGGTCGTGCCGGTGCTCTCCTCGCGCGAGTCCGAGCCCATCCCCGAGAACCTGATCGAGCTGCGGCAGGCCGTTCGCGAGCGGCGCTGCGACCTCGCCTTCGCGCAGGACCTCGACGCGGACCGGCTCGCGCTCGTGACCGAGCAGGGCGTCGCGCCGGGTGAGGAGCTGACGCTGGTGCTCGTGCTCGATCACCTGTTGAAGCGCTTCCGCGAGGGCAGCCGGGTGGTCGTGAAGAACGCCGTCACGACTCGGGCAGTTGACGAGCTCGCGGCGCGCTTCGGTGCCAGGTTGGTTGAGACGCGGGTGGGCGAGGTGAACCTGTCGCGAGCGCTGCTGAACGCGGTGCGCGAGGGACACACGGCCTTCGGAGGCGAAGGCAACGGCGGCGTCATCTTCCCCGCGGTCGGCCTGGGGCGCGACAGCCTGCTCGGCATCGCCATGGTGCTCGAGCGGTTGTCCGGGGACTCGCGGCCGCTCTCGGCCCACCTGGCCGAGCTGCCGCGCTACGCGATGGTGAAGGAGAAGGCGCAGTTCGATCCGAAGCTGAATCTCGAGGAGCTCTACCGCCGCCTCGCCGAGGCTTTCCCCGGCGGCGAGGAGAACAGGCTCGACGGCATCCGCGTCCGGTTCGGCGATGGGGCCTGGGTGGGCGTCCGGCCGTCGAACACCGAGCCCATCGTGCGGTTGATCGCCGAGTCGCCGGCGGCGGATTGGGCGCAGGAGGCGGTCGCGAAGCTGCGCTCGGTGATCGACTCGGTGCGCGGCGGATAGGGCTCGACCTGCCCCGCGGGCGGAGACTGCGAGCGCGCCGTCCCGGTTGCCGGGGAGAGGATGGGACGGAAGCCAAACCCGGCCGCCTGCCGTCGAGGAGGAAAGGCCGGCGTTTCGGCGGCCCTCGCTGCGTCCTGACTCGGAGTCGCCCGGGGCCAGACGACGGACAGCGACTGAAGATGTGTCGAAGAATCCTCCGAGCGATGCCCGGTCAGCCCGAGCGTAGGCCGAGCTTGCGAGGCCGAAGTGGCGAGGCCGATACCGGTCGGCCTGAGCGTAGCTGCCGACGCTTGCGTCGCAGCGGAGTCGAAGGCCCCGTCGATTCCGTTGCGGCCTCTCGACTTCGCCTCCCGCGTTCCGCGTGAGGTTACGCTCCTAACGAACAGATCTCCGCGCTTCCCCGACTGAGCGCGCGCGAGCCCCGACTAAGCCCCCGCGCAGCGCCGCGCAGCGGGAGAGGGGGTTTGGGGGGGCACCGTGGCAAGCACGGAGCCTGGGACAGAGCCTGAGTTGGAGTTCGGCCAAGGAGCGGGGCCGACCCCTCTCCCCTAAATCCGCCCCTAAATCCCCTCTCCCGCGCAAGCGCCGCGCAAGCGCGGGAGAGGGGACTTTCACGTGCTCGCACGCAGTGCTTTCAGGGCAATCCGCTGTTCGTTCAAGGCCACAGCCGGCCCATGGTCCGGTCCCTCGCTCGGGGTGAGCGGAGGCCGGGCCGAGAGCAAGGCGAGTTCGCGACAGCTCTTGAGGGCCCGTGCGATGGGCGCCCCGCGGCCCGTCGGGTCCATAGAAGCGTTGACCGCCGCGGAACGTGACCCGCACGGCGAGTGTTTTCTCCATGGCGCGTGATGACGGCCAATGCGCCGGCTTGCTCGGACACCATGGACACGACCTCCCCAACGCCTCACCGCAGCCTCCGCGTGCTCATCGCCGAAGACGACGACGATCTCCGGGTGTTGCTCGCGCAGACGCTCGAGGAAGAGGGACATGACGTGGTCGAGCTCGAAGACGGCTTCGAGCTTGGCGACTACGTGGAGGTGTCCAACCGCAGCGTCACCGGCCGTACTCGACCGGACGTCATCATCACCGACGTGCGGATGCCCGGCCGCGACGGGCTCGAGGTCGTGCGCCAGGCCAGGAAGGCTGGCCTCACCTGCCCGATCATCGTGGTCTCCGCGTTCGCCGACGCCGCGACCCGCCAGGCGAGCGCCGAGCTCGGCGACGCGACCTTCCTGGCGAAGCCGCTCGACGTGAATGCGGTCGCCGCTTCGGTCTCGCGCGTGGCACGTCGGGCGACCGACGAAGCTCGGTCATCGCGAGCTTGAGACCGGTCCTTGGGCCGGCTGTGGCATTGAACCAACACCGGTCAGCCCGAGCGTAGGCCGAGCCTGTGAGGCCGAAGTCGAGGGCCTGTCGTGGCCGCCCCGGGCATGCTGCCAGTTCCGCAACCGGGGCTGATCTCGCGTCGATGGCTGTTGGTGTCTGGAGGGTGGGGGCGACCGCCGGGGGCCTCGGTGTCGTGAGACGCGCGCCCTCCCGCCCCACCCGCCGCGGCGGGCGCAGTCTTCTCTGCCTCCTCCGGGGCGGTCGCGGCTGCGGTGCTGGCCGGAATCGCTGCTTCCTGACTTGAAATCGCTGCTTCCTCACCTGAAATCGACTTCCTGACCTGAAATCGCGACTTCCTGACGTGGAATCGGTGCGTTCTGACCTGGAATCGCGACTTCCTCACTCGAAATCGCGGCTTCCTCACCCGAAATCGCGGTGATTCCTGGTCAGGACGCGCTGATTTCAGGTGAGGTCGCGCTGATTCCAGGTCAGGAAGCCGCGATTTCAGGTGAGGACGCACTGATTTCAGGTGAGGATGCACTGTTTTGGGCGTGCACCGTCGCTCCGTGACGGCGGCTCGCAAGCCTTCTGGGGTGCGAGATCAGTCAGGGCAGGGGGAGTCGGGGCCGAGGAGGGCGCTGCCGGCCTTGGCGCAGCCGGGAGAGCCCTTCAGGATCCCGGCGGAAGCACTGGCTTCAGGGGCGAAGGCCGCGAGGACCCCTCGACCTGGGGCGAGGCCTACGCCGGTCGGCCTGAGCGTAGCTGCCGACGGTTGCGTCGGCAGCGGAGTCGAAGGCCTGGTCGAATCCGAGGCGGCCCCTCGACTTCGCCTCCCGCGTTTCGCGGGAGGCTACGCTCGTGGTGACCGGGATGCGGGCTTTCGTCCCCGCTAGAACGCGGGCCAGATGTCGATCTCGGAGGTGACGTAGCCGTACGGCGGCGGGACGATGTGGTTGTCGCCGATCTCCCACTCGACCTGCGAGACGTCGATGGTCGGCTCGTCGCTCCAGGGGCCGCGGACGATCTTGAACGGCAGGCCGACGGGGAGGTTGTCCTGGAAGCTCCAGTAGCCGCCTGCGGCGTTGAAGGTCATCCGCCGGGCGGTGCGCCAGTCGCCGAGGTAGTCGCTCGCGCCGGTGATGTAGAGCGCGCGGCCCATCCCGACGTCGCAGCGCGCCCGAACGACCACGGTGACCGGAGCGAGGTGGGCCTCGGCCCGCGCGAGCTCTCCGGCCTCGACGACCAGCGACAGCGAGCCCGAGGTCATCGAGTGGCTGCTGGTCATCTTCACCAGGCTGATGAGGTGCTCGCCGGCCGGAACCATCGCCGAGAGCTTGCCCTGCGAGTCGGTGACGCCAAGGAGGTTGCCCGCGTGCCAGTCGCCCAGGTAGACGCCGACCTCGACGTAGGGCGCTGAGACCATCTGGTCGCCTTCCCAGCGATCGGCGAGCACCGTGAGCTCGACGACGCCGTAGTCCTCGAGCGAGCCCACGGCGACCTCGAGCTGCAGCGCGATGGGATCGACCGCGCCATCGACCGTCCACGACACCTCGCCGACCAGCCGCTGCCCGTCCACGACGGTGTCGAGCTTCACGGCATAGCTCCCGCCGCGCTCGAGACAGCAGACCGGGGCGTACGCGCGCGAGCCGTCGGCGTAGATGAGCACCTGGCCCCAGTCCTGCCCGTCGGCGTACAGGCGCGCCTGCTTGCCGGCGAGCGCCTGCGCCTCGATGCCCGCGGGCAGCGCGAAGGTGACCTCGGCGCTCCACATGCGCCGCTCGATCCAATAGAAGCCGTTGCTGTCGTTGAGGTGGATGATGAGCGCGCGCCCTGGCTCGAGCGGGATGTTGCGGCCCTCGCGGTCCCAGATCTGGTCGCCGTTGTCGTCGCCGTAGTTCTCGCGCCAGTCGCCGTAGACGTCGAACTTGAAGCTCTGCTCGCCCTCGCCGGTTTCCACCTCGGCGATCCACTCGTGGTCGGTGACCAGCCGCATCGCGGTCGTGCCCCAGCCGTTCATCGTCCCGCGCACGTGCAGGGTGGCGAAGCGAGCGGCATAGGTCGAATCGAGCGAGGCCTCGGACCTCTTCCCTGGCTGGCCGTCGGTTCCACCGCAGCCGCCGAGGGCCACGAGCGCCAACGAGAGCAGCACCACACAGCCTTCCGACCGCTTCATGAGAGAGCGCCTCCGCGAGAAGGGTGCACTTTGTACTACAGGCCGGGCGGGCGAACAATCACCCGGCGGCAGCCCCGCTCGCGGCCGCGGCACGCTGACGCGCGCCGCCCACGACCGACTCGACAGCTACCGAAGAGCTGCGCGCCGACTGCCGCGCCGGGCACGTCGACGGCCCGCGCCGCGGGCGGCTGAAAGCGGCTGATCCGCTCGTGGATCCAGCCCGCGCCCATCCACTCGTTCACTCGCCGGCGCCGAGCGGCATTCGACCCGAGGCCGGCGCGCCGACCGCGCGCCGCGCCACGGCGCCTTGAACCGCGTGCCCCCCTGCCCATATCCTGCCAGCCTTCCTGACCGCCGGAATCGCCGCGCGGCAGCATCGGCTCTCGGGGGGTGCGACCATGTCTCCAGAGACCATTACCTGGATTTGGCTCGTCGGCGGCATCGCCCTGATGCTCGCCGAGCTGATCGTCCCGGGCGCGGTCGTTGTCTTTTTGGGCGCGGCGGCCGTGCTCGTCGCCGGGGCGCGGTGGCTCGGGCTCATCGAGAGCCTGATGAGCTCGTTCACCGCCTGGTTCGTGCTGTCGCTGGCGATGATCATCGGCCTGCGCAGCCTGGTCGGCCGCTTCTCGAGCGCCGAGAAGAGCGTGCAGCCGACCGAAGAAGACCTCGACAGCTTCGGCAAGGTCGTAGACGTCATCGTCACGATCGGCCCCAACGATCAGACCGGCCGCGTGCGCTACCTGGGCACCTCGTGGCCGGCGCGTAGCCTGAAAGGCTCGCTCGAGCCGGGCAGCCGCGCTCGCATCGTTGACAGGGAGAACCTCGGCTTCGTCGTCGAGCCGCTCGTTGACGCGATTCCCGCGCAGGTCGATTCCTCAACCCCGATCAAAGGAGGGAGCTGATGTTCACCGCCTTCACCGTCTTCGTCCTATTGGCGCTCGTCGTCGTCTGGAAGATGTGCGTCGTCGTCCCCATGCGCGAAGCGTACGTCAAGGAGCGCCTCGGCAAGTTCGCCGGCATCCTCCCTCCCGGCCTGCACTTCATGGTGCCGTTTCTCGATCGCATCGCCTACCGGCACGAGATGCGCGAGCAGGTGCTCGACATCCCGGCGCAGAGCTGCATCACCCGCGACAACATCCAGGTCGAGGTGGACGGCCTCGTCTACCTGAAGGTGATGGACGCCGAGAAGGCCAGCTACGGCATCCAGGACTACCGCCGCGCCTGCGTCAACCTCGCGCAGACCACGATGCGCGCCGAGATCGGCAAGCTGACCCTCGACAACACCTTCTCCGAGCGCGAGTCGGTCAACGAGCAGATCGTCCGCGAGATCGACAAGGCCTCCGACGCCTGGGGCGTCAAGGTGCTGCGCTACGAGATCCGCAACATCACGCCCTCCTCGCACGTCATCGACACCCTCGAGAAGCAGATGGAGGCCGAGCGCCAGAAGCGCGCCAAGATCACCCTGGCGACCGCGGAGAAGGAGGCGGTCATCAACCTGTCGCAGGGCGAGAAGCAGGAGGCGGTCAACCTCTCGGAGGGCGCGCGCCAGCAGCGCATCAACGAGGCGACCGGCCGGGCCAAGGAGATAACCCTGCTCGCCGAGGCGACCGCGCGCGGCATCGAGCGCATCGGCCAGGCCATCGGGCGCCCCGGCGGCGAGACGGCCCTGAAGATGCGCATCATCGAGCAGTACCTCGACGAGCTCGGCCGCATCCTCAAGGAGTCGAAGGTGTCGGTCGTCCCCGCTGACCTCGCGAACATCAAGGGGTTCTTCGAGGGCATGAGCCGCGTCGGCACCAGCATGAGCAGCCCGGCGGCGCCCGTCGCGCCCCCGCGTCCCAAGCCCGTGCCTGCCAAGTCGCTGTGAGCCGGATCCCGCGAACCCTTACCGAACGAGGTTTTCGATGAGCGTCTTCACCTTTATCGTCTGGGCGATCATCTTCACCGTCCTCATCTGGAAGTTCATCGCGTCGATCCGCATGGTGCCGACGCGCAAGGCCTACGTCGTCGAGCGGCTCGGCCGCTACCGCGCCACCTTGGGCGCGGGCTTCCACGCGCTGCTGCCGTTCCTCGACAAGGTCGCCTATATCCAGGACCTGCGAGAGCAGACCCTCAACGTCCCGCCGCAGGAGTGCTTCACCTCCGACAACGTCAAGGTCCACGTGGATGGCGTCATGTACATCAGCGTCGTCGATCCGGTGAAGGCGAGCTACGGGGTCACCGACTACGTCTTCGCCGCCGTGCAGCTCGCGCAGACGACCACCCGCTCGGTCATCGGCACGCTCGAGCTCGACCGCACCTTCGAGGAGCGCGACCTCATCTCCTCCAAGGTCGTCGAGGAGGTGAGCCAGGCGGGCGAGTCCTGGGGCATCACCGTGCACCGCTACGAGATCAAGGGCATCGCCACCCCGCACACGGTGCGCAACGCCATGGAGCAGCAGGTGACCGCCGAGCGCGAGCGCCGCGCGCTCGTCGCCAGCTCCGAGGGCGAGAAGCAGAGCCGCATCAACCGCTCGGAAGGCCAGAAGATGGAGCTCATCAACAAGTCCGAGGGCGAGATGCAGCGGCGCATCAACGAGGCCGAGGGCCGCGCCGCCGAGATCGGCGCTATCGCCGAGGCGACCGCGCTCTCCATCGAGAAGATCGCCGACGCCATCTCGAAGCCCGGCGGCGAGCAGGCGGTCCGCCTGCAGCTCACCGAGAGCTACCTGCGCCAGCTCGCCAATCTGGCCGACCCGGGCACCAGCGTACTGCTGCCCGCCGACCTGACCCGGTTCGACGAGCTGATCGAGTCGATCGGCCTCAGCTACGAGGGCGAAGAGAGCGCGCGCGAGCTGGCCGCGGGCTAGGCTGCCGGCGGTAGAAGCAAAACGAGGCCTCCTGTCCGGCGGTTGGAAGGGAGGCCTCTACTCGCGCCCGGCGCGATCCTCGCCTGCCAGGGCAACAATAGGCCGGGCGCGCGCGAGAATGTCGCCCGGACGAATCGTCGCACGAAAGGTCGAAAGATGCCCCGTATCCCGCCCCGCCTTCCCAGCGTCGACACGCGTTTCCCGACGCGCCCGAGCGAGCCGCTCAAGCCGCAGAAGCCTACGATGCCGACCGAGCCGGGCAAGCCTCAGGGGCCGACCGACCCGGGTATCAGGCCGCCGGCCGTCAAGTTCGTCGAGCCGCGGTTCGAGCTCTACTTCCCCGACAACCTCGGCCGCCGGCCGACCTCGGCCGACATCAAGGTTCGCAAAGGGCTCGACGGCAGGAGCCCTGAGCAGATGCTCGAGGTGGTCCTCGGGAAGAGCACGGGCCGCATCCACGAGAGCAACAAGCGCCTGGTTGAGAGCACCATCCTCGACGTGCACAAGGCCTTCACCATCGGCGTGAACAACGCCTTCTGCCAAGGCTCGCCCTTGCAGCGGCTCGCGCAGCAGTACCCCGGCGCAAACATCACCCTGCTCGGCACGCTGTCGGCGATCACCCCCACGGTGGTCAAGATCGAGCAGCCGGGCAAGGAGCCGCTCTACTTCCAGCGAGGCGGGACGGGCTTCCTGCAGATGGGGAAGCAGCCGTACCAGGTGATCATGCAGGCGGCGCTGCGGCTGTCGCCGCCGGGCGTGCAGCTCGGGTATCCGGCATGGGGCCAGGCGAACCTGGCTGGGCCGACCAGCTTCGTAATCGAGGGGTAGCGCGACCTGCCGGGTGAGCTCTCCCGGCCGGCTGCCCGCGAGCTCGGCGCCTCACGCCTGACCGGCGCGAGGCGCCGCTTTGCCCCTTCGAGCCCTGCCGCGCGGGCGCCGCCACGACCGTTCGGCGCCCGGCGCCGTCAGCGGCGGTGCCAGATCAGCCCGTTGACCCCGACGATGAACACGTGGCCCTCGGGCGAGGCGTAGGCGTCGGACAGCGAGTAGGTGGTCATCATCGCCGCCTCCTGGCGCCACTGGCCGGCGACCCGGTGATACAGCTCGCCCGCTCCGCACAGGGCCCAGGCGTCGCCGCCGCGAACGGCGAGGCCGTTGATCATCTCCATCGTGCCGAGGTACTCGGCCTGCCAGGTGCCTTGGAGGCGGTGGAAAAGCTCGCCGGAGAAGGTCGTGCCGAGGAAGATCTCGCCGTCGGGGCCCACCCAGACGGCGGAAAAGTCGTCTCCATTGCAACCGGGCACGATCTCGGTTGAAAAGGTGCCGTCGGCCTTCTTCTTCACCGCGGTGCAGAAGCCACCGACCGCCCAGACCTCGCTCGCGTTGCCGGAAATGTCCATGAAGTAGGCGTCGGGCACCGGCTGCTGGACGAGGTGCCACATGGTGCCCGAGGCGCCGACCGGCTTTTCGAGCCAGGTGCCGCCCGGCCCGACCGCGAAGACGGTCTTGCCGTCGCTGAAGGCGCCGTAGAGCGGGTTGGAGGTCACGCCAGCGCCCTCGCGGCGCCAGGTGCCGTCGCGGCGGGCGAGGATGACGCCCCCGTCGCCCACCGCGTAGACCTCCTCGGCGCTGACGATGGCGATCGCGTGGAGGTCGTTGCTGACCAAGCCGCGCGCCTCCTGGCGCCACGCGTCGCCGCTCTTGTGAAGGATGGTGCCCGCGGTGCCGACGGCGTAGACGTTCTGCGCGCCGGTGCCCTCCACCGCGTTGAGCATCTCCCTCGTCGGGACCCGCCCGCCGAACTGGCGCCAGTGCACCTGCGGCGGCGGGCCTTCGCCGCCGCGCGCGTCGTTGAACCAGATTTCGCCGTGCTCGCCGACGACGAAGAGGTGCGACTGGTCGCTCGCGTAGGCGCCGGTCAGGATGGTGGTGGTGAAGCTCTCGGTCGCCCATACGGTGCCGATGCGGTAGAGGAAGGCGCCCCCGTCGCCGGCGACGTAGACGTCGCCTTCGGGCAGCCCGTAGACGGCGCGGAGCGTCTTGGTGGAGAGGCCCTGGGCGACTCGCATCCAGCCGCCTCCCGGCACGCGATTGAGCACCACCCCGCCGGCGCCGACGGCGATCACCTCGCCGGCGCCGAGGAAGGAGCCGGGGGCGCCCATCCGGTTGACCCAGACCGCGTAGAGGTCGGACTGCGTCAGCCCTATCCCTTCCAGCTCGCAGGTGGTGTGCTCTGGCTCGTCGAGGCGATCGCAGTGGACGATGGTGCCCCTGTTGCCGACCGCCCAGCCCTCGGAGCCGGCGCCGAAGAGATCGGCCGCGAGCAGGTTTTCGGTCGTCGGGCTCGGCAGCGCGCGCCAGGTGTCGCTCTCGTCCCGGGCGAACACCTTGCCGCCGTCGCCGACGGCGAGCGCGTAGTCAACGCTGGCGCAGCCGACCGCTCGCAGCGTCACCGTCGAGTTGCCGATGTCCTCGGGCCGCCAGTCCACGCTGGTGCGCCTGAGCGAGAGCCCGTTGGTGCCCACGGCGCGCGCCGTGCCCGGGGAGTGGCAGTTGGCGACCGCCAGGACCTTGTTGCCGCCCTGGCCGGCCCGCCAGTCGTAGGTCCAGGTCTCGCCGGAGCGCTTGATGATGTTGCCGAGCTTGTCGAGCAGGTAGAGCTGGTCCCAGTCCCAGCCGGTGATCGCGTTGATGCTGGTGCCCTGCGGCAGCGGGCTCTCCCAGCAGATGCTGCCGTCGCAGGCTCCGGTCATGCAGCTCGGGTTGTCCGGCGAGTCGGGCGCCAGCTTGTAGGCCGGGCACTGCGTCGCCTCGTCGAGCACGCAGATCTTGAGGCCTTCGCTCGTACACAGGTTCGAGCCGAGCACGCAGGCGTCGGGACAGCGCGGGACGCAGGCGCCCTCGCGGCAGACCTGCTCCTCAGGGCAGCGCTCGAGGACCACGGACCACTCGGTGCAGGGCGGGCTCGTGTAGGTGCACAGATCGACCCCGCCGTTGGAGTTGCAGGTCTTCGAGCCCGGCGCGCACCCCTCGCCGCACGGCATGACGCACACGCTCATGTCGCACCGCAGGCTCGTCGCGCAGCCGTTGCCGCTGCAGCACTCCTCACCCTCGGCGCCGCACCGGTGGCACAGCCCGTCGCCGCGGCACTCGTTGCCTGCGCCGCAGCGATCGTTCGCGCAGCAGATCTCGCCGTCCGATCCGCAGGGATGGCAGCGCTTGTCCGCGGCGCACTCGAGGCCGGTGGCGCAGTGGGTTCCCCCGCAGCAGTCCTGGCCCTCGTTTCCACAGGCCCGGCAGACGTTGTCGGAGAAGCACTCCAGGCCGAACGCGCAGGTCGAACCCGCGCAGCAGCCCTGGCCCGCGCCGCCGCAGGCGCGGCAGATGGCCTGCCCGTCGCAGATCAGATCGGCGTTGCAGCTCGTCCCGCCGCAGCAGCCCTGGCCCTCGGCCCCGCAGGCGCGGCAGAGGTTGTCGCTGGTGCACTCGAGGCCCGATTCGCACCTGTCGCCCGAGGCGCAGCAGGTCTGGCCGGCCGCGCCGCATTCGGTCTTGAGGGGCTGCGGACAGCCGAGGGTGAAGATGAGGCCCGCGATGGCGGCGAGTTGGCGCACGCTCGACTCCTTCTAGCTGGGGAGGCCGAGTCTAGCATCGGGCCCGGAGCGGCCCGAAGTCGGCTTCGACGTCTTGAGGTTCCGCGGGCAGCCCTTGCCTGGGGATCGCCGCGCGTCTAACCTCGGAGCCCGATTTCTCCGGCTCGCTCCCAACGAGCGGGAGCTGCGGGCACAACCTGAGGCGGAGTGATTTTCCTGCAGCCCGGCTTGCGGGCAGGGAAGCGAGTGGATGGCAGAGCCCAGCATCTGTCCGACCTGCGGCCTCCTCGTCAGCGACGGCGCCGAAGTCTGTCCGAACGACGGCACGGCGCTGCGCGCGGTCGATCGCACGCTCTATCCCCGCGACCCGCTCATCGGGACCGAGGTGGGCGGCTATCGCATCGAGCGGCTGATCGGGGCCGGCGGGCTGGGGCTCGTCTACGGGGGCGTGCAGCCGGACATCGGCAAGCCGGTCGCCATCAAGGTGCTGCGCTGGGAATTCGCCAACGATCCCCAGCAGGTGCGCCGCCTGACGGCCGAGGCGAAGTCGGTCAACGCCATCCGCCACCGCGGCATCGTCGACATCTATTCGATGGGCGAGCTGCCCGACGGGCGCCACTACCTGGTGATGGAGCTGCTCGAAGGTGAGCCGTTCGACCGGTTCATCGAGCGCAATGCGCCGCTGCCGGCGCTCGACGTGGCGGCGTTCGTCGATGAGCTGCTCGACGCGCTCGGCGCTGCGCACCGGGCCGGCGTGGTCCACCGCGACCTCAAGCCGTCGAACATCTTCCTCGTGCAGCCCCCGCACGGCGCGCGCTACCTGAAGCTGCTCGACTTCGGCTTCGCGAAGCAGACCTCGATGGCGGGCGGCGACATCGCGCAGACCCGCAGCTCGGTGGTCGTGGGCACGCCGCTCTACATGGCACCCGAGCAGGCCCGCGGCGAGATGGTCAGCCCGCGGACGGACCTGTATGCGCTGGGCGTCATCATGTTCGAGATGCTGACGGGCAAGCCGCCGTTCTCCGCGGCCAGCGTCTACGAGACGATTCACCTCCACCTGAGCGCGCCCATCCCTCGGCCTTCGCAGTCGCGCGGGCTCGGAGTTGCCGCTTTCGACGAACTGATCGAGAGGCTGCTGAGCAAGGATCCCAAGTCCCGGCCCGCGTCTGCCGAGCACGTGCGCGAAGAGGTCGGGTTCATCGCCGCGGCGCTGCGCGAGGGGCGCACGGTCAGTCGGCCAAGCACCTACATTGGTTGCGAGGACACGCTGCGTTCCGGAAACACGCGGGGCGTGAGGCGTGCCATCAAAGACCTCGGGCGCCGCGCGCAGGGGACCGCTCGGTCTGCCGGTCGGCACAGGAAGACGCTGCTCATCCTGGCGATCGCTGCGATGGTCGGCGGGGCCGCGGCCGTGGCCGCATACCGCTGGATCGCCACCCCGACGCCCGTCGCCGACAGCGGCTACCCCGCGCAGCAGCCCGGTGGCAGCCTCCCGGTGCCCGGGGTGGCGACCGAGCAGGCGCGAGCGAGCGAGCCGACGCCCGAGCCGGCGAAGCCGACCGAGGAGCCGGGCGCCAGGCCGGTCGAAGCGAGCGCCCCCGCTCCTGCCGAGCCTGTGGCGGTCGCGCCTGCGGCAGAGCCGCGCTGGGTCGAGCCCGCCCGCTCCGAGGCTCCCCGCGCGCGGGCGAACCGCACCAGTGCGCCTGCCGCGAAGCCGCCAAAGCGCCCCGCGACCGGCACCCTCAAGCTCCACGTCTATCCCTGGGCCGACCTCTACCTTGACGGGACGCTGCGCGAGAGCGGCGCGATGGATTTCGAGCTCGAGCTGCCGGCCGGCCGCCATACAGTGCGGCTCGCCAACCCGAAGCTTGCCGAGCACACCGAGACGATCACCATCATCGGCGGCCAGACCCTGGAGAAGCGGGTGCGCCTCAAGAGTAGCGATGGAACCTAGTCACCTCGTCCGATTCGCCCTCGTCCTCGTGTTGCTCGCCCCCGCGGCCGCCTCGGCCGAGAGCGCGGCGGTGCGCGAGGCCATCCACCACTACGAGTACGGCGACTACGCTGCCGCCAGCCGCGGGCTCTCCGAGGCGCTCGCCCTGGGGATCGATGACCCCGCCGAGAAGACCCGGGCACGCAAGTACCTGGCGAGCGCCTGGCATGTCCAAGGCGAGCTGCAGCGCGCGCGCAAAGTGATCGAGCTGCTCCTCACCGACGACCCGACGGAGAGCGTCGACGCGGCGCTCTTCCCGCCGAAGTTCGTGGCCTTCTTCGAGTCTGTGCGCGCCGAGCTGCCCGCGCGCCCCGCGCCGCAGGCCGAAGTGGCGGATTCGGGCAAGCCGGCCGGGGCCGAAGCGCCGATAAGCGACAAGCCCTTGGCGCAGGCCGACCCGCTGCCGCCTCCGCCCCCGCCGCCGCTGGTGCTCACGCCTCCGCCTCCGGAGCCGCCCTCGCTCGCGCTCGCGTTCGTCCCCTTCGGCGTCGGGCAGTTTGCCAACGGCTCGCCTCGCAAAGGCGCCTTCTTCCTCACCACCGAGGTCGTGGCCTTTGGCGCCTTCGCGGTGGCGCTGACGGCGTTCGAGTCGAAGAAGCTGCCGGGCTCACCGGGCCCCTTCCAGTGCACCAACCCCAACCCGTGCCGCTTCTCGGACGCCAGCGTTGCGAGCCGGCTCGAGACCGTCTATCTGACCTCGCTGTACACCGGGCTGGCGATAACCGCGCTGGGCATCGCCGACGCCATCATCGAGAACCGCAGCCTCGCCGCCGAATCGCCGTAGGCCGCCGGCCCTCCGGATCGCGTTCGCCGGGGACGTGCGGGCGGCGCGCGGCTTTGAGGCGGGTCGCGTCGCGCCTATACTGGGCCGAGACCTTGATGGAGGTTCGACGGTCCGGCGGTCGCACCTGCAGCGAGCCGATCACCGGGCAAAGCTTCACGGGCAGAGCCGTGGGCGCCGCGCGACGCGGTGCCCGCCGGCTCGAGCTGCGCGGGAGGCCTCACGATGCGAGGGCTGACGTCGGCAGGCGCTCTGGTGGTGGGGGTTTCGCTGCTGCTCGCCGGCTGCCGCGGCGCGGTCGCCGGCGCGGCCCTCAACACGGCGATTGCCGCCACCTACTCCGGCGTCAGGCGCGCCGGCGGCGACTGTTACAGCCCTTGTTTGCCCGGAACCCGCTGCAACCCGGCGACCGGATACTGCGATCCGCTTCCGTGCAGAGGCGAATGCCAGCAATGGGAGCGCTGTGACGAGTCGGGCCTGCTCCCGCGATGCGTGCCGTCGAGCGAGGCGCCGTTCAACGTGTCCGAGCAGGCCGAGCAGTCGCGCTGACGCTTCAGATTCCGGGCGCCGGGCGCTTCGGCTTCGGGGCCGCGTCGGGCGAGACGCGCTCGATGCGGACCTCATCCTCCGGCTCGCCCGGCCCGTCGCGCCGCTCGGGCGGCTTTCGATCGGGCACGTCGGGCGTCGGGTAATCCTGGTCCGGTATCTCCGGCGTCGCGGGATCCTGGTCTTCGGGCTGCGGCCCGGGCTCGGGCGGCAGCTCGCCCGGCGGAACCGAAGGGACGCTCGGCACACCGCCGTCGTCGGGGCGGGCGGGTTTCGGGACCTTTGGGGCGGGCACCTGCGGCACTCGCACTTCCGGGGCCGGATCCTCAGCGTCGGAGGCAAAGCGCGGCTCGGCCCGCACACCGGTCGTGCCCGGGGGCTGCTCGCGGCCGAGCTTGGTGGGCACGAGGAGCAAGAGCCCGAGCAGCGCGAGCCACCGCATCGACATTCCCTCCGCGTGTACGCTGGCCATCCGCGAGCAGGCCCGCAGCGTCGGCGGCCGGAGCACGAGCGTCTAGCTTCGCGTCCGCCTGCAGGGCGAGGGCGCGCGAGAATCGCGAGCGCGGTCCGGTCACGAGCCGAGAAGCCGGGACGAGTCCGTCAACCCTCGACCCTCGACCCTCGACCCTCGACCAGCGCGAAGTCCGCTTCGATCTGCAGGCGCAGCTGCGCGGCTATCTCGCTCGCCGTCCAGAGCCGGCCCCGCCCGATGCCTGGGCAGAAGGCGGCGGTCTTGGCCCACGCCTCTTCGCTCATGTTCTCGAGCCAGAACGGCCAGGTGCGGCACTGGGTCGGGCGCGCCTCGTAGACCGTGCAGCCGTTGGGACCGAGGAAGGTGCAGGCCTGGCTGCCGGGCGCGTCCATCAGGTAGTGGCGGCCGTCGAGGCGCACACAGTACCGGCTGACGAACAGCTTGGGCGCGACGCCCAGGAACGCGGCGAGCCGCAGGCGGTCCTGCTTGGGCAGAAAGACGTACCCGGCGTCGCCGTGCGTGACGCAGCAGCAGCCGCGGTTGCGGCACTCGAAGCGCACGCCGTCCTTCCACCAGGCGTGCGCTTGGTCGTACGCGATCCGCTCGAAAAACCGCTCCAGGAGTCGGGTCATCCGGGGTCTCCAGCAAGCGCCGAGGGTAGTGCTTTCGCGCCTCGGCTGGCGAGCAGTTCTTGCCTGGCAGCCCGGCGGCAGAGCGAGGGGTGTCTCCCACGCAAGGGCGTCTCTAGCTTGATGCTTGATTCGACGTGGCAGGCCGGGCCCTGGCCGGCTTGCTCGGGCTTTCGGGGCCGTGACTGGTCGAGAGGAGGTGGCGGATGGGGAGCGGGAGGCCGTCAATCGCCAAGCGTCAACGCGAGCTCAAGCTCATCGAGAAGCGCAAGCAGAAGGCCGAGCGCCGCGCCCAGCGTCGTGAAGAGGCCAAGCGTAAGGTCGGCGACGAAATCGTCTTCGATGTCTCGGAGATTCAGAGCGTCCCGGAGACCTGATTCGAGCTGCGAAGGGTGACCTGGCCGGGGAGCGGAAAGGTTGGCCGCTTCGGGACTCGCCCGCGCTGCGGGCCGCTGCGCCGTTGCGGCCGCGGCGATGGCGCTCCTCTTCGGCCTTGCGCTGGTTGGCCTGGCCTGCGACCGCGCGCCTGGGCAAGAGGCGGTCAGGCTGCCCGCCAGGTCGCTCCAGCGCAGCGAGCTCGGCGATCTGGCGTCGTGGCCAACGGCTGATCCATTGGCTCTGGCCCGCGCCAGCTCTTCCGAGCTCGAGCGCTCGATGCCCGGGCCTCAGGGATTTCCCGTCGCCCAGCGCGGGCGCCTCGCCGCTGCCGGATGGGGCGGCGCCTGGCACTCGACAGGCCACTTCGATCAGGCGAGCTGGCCGGTGCCCGGCGACCGCGCGCGAGCGAGCTGCCGCGCGGGCGGAATCGACAGCGGGCGGCCGCGCTGCCAGGCTGCGCCGGAAGTCGGTGAAGAGGCCCGCTGCACCACTGTGGCCAAGGCCGTGGCGGTGCGCCCCGCCGCGCGCCGCGCCCTTCTCGAGGCGGCCGCGCTGGTCGGGCTCGCGCTGCTGCTTTCGCTCCTGTCGGCCTGGTGGCTGGGGAGACGGCTGGCGGTCCAGGTCGCCGCGCTCGAGAAGGTCACCGAGCGCCTCTCGGTCGGCGACTACACCGTCCGCGCGCCCGTCCACGGCATGGACGGCGTCGCCCGGCTCGCCAAAGCCTTCAACCGCATGGCCCGCCAGCTCGAGGAGGACCGCGAGCGCATCGTGGAGCAGCAGCGCTCGATAGAGGCCGCCAACCGCAACTACCTCGAGATGCTCAGCTTCGTCAGCCACGAGCTGCGCAGCGGCCTGGGCACCGCGCTCTTCAACCTCGCGCTGGTCGAGGAAGGCTCCTTCGGCAAGCTGCATGACGAGCAACGCGAGGGGCTCGAGCTGGTCGGCTCGAGCCTGCGCTATCTCGCGGGCCTGCTGGACAAGTTCTTGCAGCTCTCGCGCATCGAGAGGGGCGAGCTGCTGACCAAGAAGACCGCGGTCGCGCTGCTGCGCGACGTGGTTCGGCCGGCCTTGAGCGGTCTCGAGCCCCAGCTTCGCGAACGAGCGATGCAGGTCGAGCTCTCCATCCCCGAAGACCTCGACGTGCTGGGCGATCCGTCGCTGCTGCGCGTGGTCTACGAGAACCTGGTCTCGAACGCGGTGAAGTACGGCCGCCCCGGGGGCCGGCTCGTCCTCGCGGCCCGGCGGCTCGACGGAAAGGTCGAGCTCGAAGCCTGGAACGAAGGCCCCGGCATCCCGCTGGAGCGGGTTCCCCACATCTTTCGCAGGTTCGAGCGCTACGACGTCGAGCAGGTCGGCGGCCGGCGCGGGAGCGGGCTCGGGCTCTTCATCGTGCGGCAGATCGTGCGCCGGCACGGCGGCGAGATAGTCGCCGAGTCAAAGCCGGGCGAGTGGGCTCGCTTTCGCATCTGCATCGACGCGGCGAAGCCGTCAACGCCGTGACTCGCGACGCGCCTCGGCCCACCGCGGCGCCAATCGAGGGTCGCGATCGCGCCGGTCTCCTCGATCGGCCGCCAGATCACCGTCGGCGCGTCGAGGGCCCCCGGCTCGCCCTCGAGCACGACGAGGGAGCAGGCGCTGCCGAGGCCGCTCGTGGGCCGGGGCTGCGCCTCGAGCACGCACCACCTCTCCCCAATGCTCGTCGGCCGACTGTCCGAGGGCCCGCTCCGGCCCGCGGCGCGAACCGGAGCGGCCCTACATTCCCGCAAGAGCGTGGCGAAAGGAGGCGCGAGGTGGCCAGGCAGCTCAAAAAGCTCAGGGACAAGGTCGTCGTCGTCACCGGCGCCTCGAGCGGCGTCGGCCGCGCCATCGCGGAGGCCTTCGGGGCCCAGGGCGCCAAGGTCGCGCTCATCGCTCGCAATCAGCCGGCGCTCGAGCACGCCGCCGCCGAAATCCGCAGCCGCGGCGGGCAGGCGATGGTGCTGCCGCTCGACGTCGCCGATGCCGGGGCGGTCGAGCGCGCCGCCGGCGACGTCGCCGCCACCTGGGGCCACATCGACATCTGGATCAACACCGCGATGGTCACGGTCTTCTCGCCGGCGAAAGACATGACGCCCGAGGAGTACCGGCGAGTGACCGAGGTGAACTACCTCGGCACCGTCTACGGGACGCTCGCCGCCCTGCGCTACATGCGCAGCCGGGACAAGGGCGTGATTATCCAGATCGGCTCGGCGCTCGCCTACCGATCGATCCCGCTGCAGAGCGCCTACTGCGCCTCGAAGGCCGCCATCCGCGGCTTCACCGACTCGTTGCGCTCCGAGCTGCTGCACGACCGGAGCAACATCAAGATCACCGAGCTGCACCTGCCGGCGGTGAACACGCCGCAGTTCGAAGTCGCCCGCAACAAGAAGGGTGTTCAGCCGCAGCCGATTCCGCCCATCTACCAGCCCGAAGTCATCGCCCGCGCGGCGCTTCACGCCGCCCTTCATCCGACGCGCGAGATGTGGGTAGGCGGCTCGACCTTCAAGGCGATCTTCGGCCAGAAGGTCATTCCGGGCCTGCTCGACAGGTACCTGGCGAAGGCGGGCTACACGGGCCAGATGACCGACACAATCCTGCCCGAGCGCCGGCCCGACAATCTCTGGGAGCCTGTGCCGGGCGACCACGGCGCGCACGGTCCGTTCGACGACGAGGCCCGCTCGCGCAGCGCCGAGGTCTGGGCGCGCACGCACCGCGGCGCTCTTGCGGCGACGGCGGCGGCGGTCTCGGTCGCCGGCGCGCTGCTCGGCTACAGGGCCCTGCGGTCATGAGGGCGTTTCGCACGGCTCTCGAGGCCGGCGCCGCCGGCACCCTCGCCGTCAGCGCGTTCGCCCGGCTCGAGCGCCTGCTGCTCGGCCGCGCGCCGGTCTACGCGCCGAGCCGCATGGCCGCGCGACTGCTGCGAAAGCTCACCGGGCGCAAGCCGAGCTGCGAGGTGCGCGAGACGGCCGCGACGCTCATGCGGTGGACCTACGGTCCGGGCCTCGGCCTCGCCTTCGGGCTGGCGAGGCCGTCGATGCCACGAGGCGCGCTCGGGCGCGCAGCGCTCTTCGGCCTGGCGCTCTTCGGCTTCGAGCTGGGCGCGCTGCCGCGAGTCGGCGCGACGCCGCGAGCGCGAAGGTGGTCGCGTGCCGAGGTCGCGCTGCTCCTCGCGCACTCGCTCGCGTATGGGATCGTCGCCGAGCTCGCCTTTCAGAGGCTCTCGGCGCGCCAGCCGTTTCGTCCGAAGCTCGCCCCGGGGTTCTACGAGCGCGAGAGACCTCCGTTGCGGCCCGAGCTCGACAGGCCGGACGTGCGCGGATAAGGCGAAGGGCGCCTGCCGGGGGCCGGGCGCTGCCTACGCCCGCGCCGCCTTGCCGCGGACCGGACGGCCCGCGGCCTTGCTGCGACGGCGCCGCCCGATTTGTGCGCTTCGAGGATCCGCCGCTGTCGCTCCTCGGGCAGGTACTTGATCGCCTCTCGGATAGTGACCCCGGAGGCGCGCGCGGCGCGGGGCTCGAGCCAGTCGGCGACCGCGTCGGCGCGCTTCTTCGACGCCTCCCGCAGGACCCAGCCGATGGCTTTGCGCACGAAGAGCTCGGTCTCCTCGAGCATCGCGTCGGCGTGGCGGGCGAAGGCGTCGAAGTCGCCTCGGCCGGCCCGCAGCGGGAGCAGGCGCGCCAGGAGCGCCGAGCGGCGGATTCAGAAGTCGTCGTCCTTCGCCCAGCGGTCGAGCTCCGCTTGCAGCTTGGGGAAGCGCTCGACGAGCGGACCGACGACGCTCGCGGACAGGCCATCGACGAGCGCCCACCCGCGCGCTTCGCGCAGGAAGCGCTCGATGAGCTCGAGGTCGCCGGGCACGAGCTGCTTCGAGCGGGCCTCGAGCACCTCGACCGCGGCCATGCGCCGCTCGTGCACCGGGCGGGACCAGAGCGCGCGCCAGATCGATGATCTCCTCGTGCGAGAGCGTGCCGCGCTTCGCGAGGGCGGCTCGCGTGACGCGCCGGATGACCGGGACGCTCGTCCCGAGGTGCACGAGATCGCTCTTGAGGTAGGCCTTCTCCTTCTCGGCGCGTTCGGGCGTCGCTTCGGCCTTCAGTGCGCGCTCGATCTCGTTGGCGAGAGCCTTCATGGCGTTACTCAGGTGGCGTGGATGGGGCTTGTGGCGAGGGAAAGAAGAACGCGTGGTTCGACGTGAAGAAGGGCGGGGTGCGGTGGAGGATCTGCTTGATGCTCGCCGAGCCGAGCAGCCGCGAGTTGAGAAATCGCCGCGCTTCGGCGCGGCCCCAGTCGCCTTCGGGCTCGAAAGACTGATAGAGCCCGAGCGGCTCCTCCTCGGCGAGCAGCGCCGCTTCGCGGATGCCGTACTCGTCGGGCCTCTCGAGCAGCCGCGCGTCGCGCGGCAGGTTCATGATGGCGAGGTTGAGGAAGCCGATGGCGCTGGCGTGTTCCTCGAGGAAGCGCGCCGTCGCCTCGGCGTCCTCCTCGGTCTCGCCCGGCGTTCCGAGCATCACGTAGACGTAGGCGCCGATACCCGCCCGCTCGAGGTTGCGCAGGATGCCGGACGCGACCTCGAGCCGCGTGCCCTTGCCGAGCCGGTCGAGGACCCGCTGCGAGCCGCTCTCGAGGCCGAGCTGCAGCATCGAGCACCCGGCGCGCGCGAGCCCTTCGACGCGCCCCTCGTCGAGCAGCGCCGGCTCGAACCTTACGAAGCCGTGCCAGGACAGGCCTTGGAGCTGTGAGGCCTGCGCGGCGAGCTGCCGCAGCACGTTCACTGGGACGGCGTTGTCGGTGAGGTGGAAGTGCCGGACCTCGTATCGGTGCGCCAGCGAGGCGAGCTGGGCGGCGAACGAGTCGGCCTTGCCGCAGCGATAGGGATGCGTCGGGGCCGCGCTTTCGGGGCAGAACAGGCAGCGCCGCCAGTAGCAGCCGCGCGAGCTGGTGATGGGCAGGACGGGGCGAGGCGAGAGGTACTCGCCGAGCCGGGCGAAGCCGAAGTCGGGGGCGAAGGCAATTTCGGACCCGTCCTCGAGGTACGGCCCGTCGGGCGCGGCGCCGCGCAGCAGCGCGGACAACGACGCTTCGCCCGGGCCGAAGACGACGCGGTCGAAGGCCGAAAACCGCAGCGAGAGCCTCGCGAGCGTCGCCTTCCACGAGCTGAACATGCCGCCGCCGGCGACGAGGGTCGCCTCGGGCAGCGCCCGGCGCAGCATCTCCGCGAGCTCGAAGGCTGGCAGCACCTGGTGGCGGTAGTTCACCGACAGCCCGACGAGTCGCGGGCGCAGCTCGACGACGCGCGGGACGAGGGCCTCGCGGAAGTAGCCGGCAAAGAGCGTCGAGGCCTCGCCGCGCGCGAGCCGCTCGAGGTCGGCTGGCGAGAACTCAGAGAGTTCATCGTGGACGTAGTCGCCGAGCGTCAGCCGCTCGCCGCCTGTTCCGCGCCAGACCGAGAGCGCCTCGTTGATGTGCCGCGTCGCCGTCGCGTAGCGGCCGAACGAGTCGAGCGCGCGGGGCGAGCGGAGCAGCTCGAGGGCGGCTGGCGCGTGGCGCAGCGCGCGCTTGAGCGAGGTCGAAGGCGCGTTGCCGGCCGCGGCGGCGAGGCGCTGCGGATCGAGCAGGTGCAGGTAGGCGCCGAGGTTGGCGTCGATGGCGCCGGCAGAAAAGCCATGGCCGCGCAGGTGAGCGAGGAGCACCGCGACGCCGAGCGGCGGCTCGGCAGGTTTGCTGGCGGGTGGATGGATGAGGAGAGCGTCCATTGCGATTCGCCCGGCAGAGAACACGGCTCGCGGCTCGAAGCAAGCCACGGAGGCTGCCCGGCGCGGGCCTGCCAGACGCCGGCCCTTCCTCCTTCCGGACGCGATGGGGCAGGGCGGCGCGTTGGCCGCGGCGGCGATCCGAACTCACCACCCGAGAACGGAGCGGAGTGGAGGCTGGACGGCGGAGCTCCAGCTCCGCCAACGCCGGAACCTGGAGCTTCACCGTCGGCTCATCCGCTCGCCCCTGGACAATGCCAGCCGCCCAGCACCTCCTTCCCCGTTTCCTCGGAGAGCGCTAGCGTTCCACCTTCCGCAGCAGGGTCGAAGCCGGCGCGAGGAGACGACCATGTCCAACTACCGCATCCAGCAGCACCCGATCCTCGAAGTGAGCGGCGACGCGGATCTGACCTTCTATTGGAAAGGCCAGCAGATGAAGGCGAGGCGCGGCGAGGTGATCGCCTCGGCGCTGTTCGCCAACGGCGTGCGCATCTTCGGCCGGCACCTCAAGGACAAGGCGCCGATGGGCATCTTCTGCGCCAACGGCCAGTGCGCCCAGTGCTCGGTCGTCGCCGATGGCCTGCCGCTCAAGAGCTGCATGGTGCAGGTGACCGAAGGGATGAAGGCCGAGCCGCTGCACGGCCGGGCCTCGCTGCCGGAGATCGACTCCGCCCACGTGCCCGCCTTCTGCGACATCGAGACTCTGGAGACCGAGTGCCTCATCATCGGCGGCGGCCCGGCGGGGCTCGCCGCGGCCATCGAGCTCGGCAAGGCGGGCGTCAACGTCATCCTCGTGGACGACAAACACACCCTCGGCGGCAAGCTCGTGCTGCAGACCCACAAGTTCTTCGGGTCGATCGACGCCTGCTACGCCGGCACCCGCGGCTTCGACATCGGCAAGAAGCTCGAGGCGCAGGTGCGCTCCTTCGAGAACGTGCGCGTGTGGACCGAGACCACCGCGGTCGCAATCTTCTCCGACCGCAAGGTCGGCGTCGTGCGCCAGGGCCGCTACAGCCTGATTCAGCCGCACGCGCTGCTCGTCGCCACCGGCGCCCGCGAGCGCTCGCTCGTCTTCAAGGGCAACAGCCTGCCGGGCGTCTACGGCGCCGGCGCCTTCCAGACTCTGGTCAACCGCGACCTCGTGCGCCCGACCGAGCGGCTCTTTATCGTCGGCGGCGGCAACGTCGGGCTCATCGCCGGCTACCACGCGCTGCAGGCCGGCATCCAGGTCGTCGGCCTGTGCGAGGCGCTGCCGGACTGCGGCGGCTACAAGGTCCACAAGGACAAGCTGGTGCGCATGGGCGTGCCCATCTACACCTCGCACACCGTCGTCTCGGCCAACGGCAAGGAGGAGGTCGAGAGCGTCACCATCGCCGCGCTCGATCAGAACTGGAAGACCATCCCGGGCAGCGAGCGCACCTTCAAGTGCGACACCGTGCTCGTCGCGGTGGGGCTCGAGCCGGTGGACGAGTTCCTGAGGAAGGCGCGCGAGTACGGCCTGCCGGTCTTCGCCGCCGGCGACGCCGAGGAGATCGCCGAGGCTTCGGCGGCGATGTTTACCGGGCGTATCCGCGGCCTGGAGATCGCCCGGACGCTCGGCCGCGACGTCGGCGACGTGCCCGCGGAGTGGTCGCACACCGCCGAGGTGCTCAAGTCGCGGCCCGGCGCGGTGATCACCGAGGAGATTCCCGAGAAGAACGAGGGCGTCTACCCGGTGATCCACTGCTCGCAGGAGATCCCCTGCAACCCGTGCACAAGCGTCTGCGTCAAGGGCTCCATCCGCATCGAGGGCGACGACATCCTCGGCCTGCCGACGTTCGACGGAGAGTGCATCGGCTGTGAGAAGTGCGTCGCCATCTGCCCCGGCCTTGCCATCACCTTGGTGGACTGGCGCAAGTCCGAGGACGGCAACGCGCTGGTGACCATCCCCTTCGAGTTCACCGGTGCGTCGATCAAGGAGGGCGACGAGGTCGTCGTGCTCGACACGATTGGCGGCGAGCTCGGGAAGGTGAAGGTCGAGCGGGTCCGCGCGCCCAACTACGCCGACCACGCGCTGCTCGTGAAGGTGCGCGCCCCGGCGGAGATCGCCAAGCGCATCGCCGGCATCCGCGTGCAGCCGCCCGAGGCGACCGAGCCGATGGCCGACCTCATCCAGCGCATCGCCGACGATCAGATCGTCTGCCGCTGCGAGCGCGTGACGGCCGGTGAGATACGCGCGCTCATCCGCCAGGGCGTGCGCGACATGAACGAGCTCAAGGGTGCCACCCGCGCCGGCATGGGCGCCTGCGGCGGCAAGACCTGCCCGAGCCTCATCAAGCGGCTGTTCCGCGAGGAGGGCGTGCCGCTGTCGGCGGTGACCGAGCTGACGCAGCGGCCGCTGTTCATCGAGGTGCCGCTCGGCGCGTTTGCCGGGGTGGCCGACGAGCCTGCGAAGGCCGAAGAGGCGCCCAAGAGCGGGCCGACGGCGTTCGAGGGCGGGCTGTGATCGGGCGAACGCTGGAGGGCGGAGCTCCAGCTCCGCCACGGCGAAGGTCGGAGCGCGGAGCTCCAGCCCCGCGAAAGGTGGAGCGCGGAGCTCCAGCCCTGCCACGACGAGAGAGGGCTCGCCGGCGAACATCGGAGGACTTCAGCCAGCAACGAGGTTTCGAATGAGCACCGCGGTCTACGACGCAGTGGTGGTCGGCGCCGGCAGCGTGGGCCTGCCCGCCGCGATGGAGATGGCCGAGCAGGGGCTGAAGGTCCTGTGCATCGACCAGTTCGCGAGCCCGGGCCAGGGCAGCAACAAGGCCGCCATCGGCGGCATCCGCGCCACGCACTCGAGCCCCGCCAAAATCCGCCTGTGCCTCGACTCCATCCGCGTCTTTTCGACCTGGAAGGAGCGCTACGGCGACAACATCGAGTGGTTCCAGTCTGGCTACCTCTTCGTCGCCTATCGAGAGGAGGAGGAGAGCATCCTCAAGGAGCTCCTCAAGGTGCAGAAGAGCTACGGGCTGAACATCGACTGGCACGACATGGAGTCGCTGCTCGATCTGGTGCCGAGCCTCAAGAAGGAAGGCCTGCGCGGCGGGACCTACTCGCCCGAGGACGGCTCGGCCTCGCCGCAGCTCTCGAGCCACGCGTTCTACCGGCGCGCCAAGGAGCTGGGCGTCGGGTTCCGGCTCGGCGAGCGCGTCACCTCGATCATCCGGCGCAAGGGCAAGGTCGTCGGCGTGCGCACCGACAAGGGCGGCTACGCGACGAGCACCGTGATCAACGCCGCCGGCGCGTGGGCGAGGCAGCTCGCGCAGTCCGGCGGTCTCGACGTGCCGGTCCAGCCCGACTGCCACGAGGCGGGCATCACCGAGCCGACCGCGCGCTTCCTCAAGCCGATGGTCGTAGACCTGCGGCCGGCCCCGGGTTCGCGGAATTACTACTTTTATCAACACGGTGAGCCCGGGCAGCTCCTCTTCTGCATTACCCCGGAGCCGCAGATCCTGGGCACCGATCGCCGCGAGACCTCGACCTTCCTGCCGATGATCGCGCGGCGAATGGTGGACCTGATGCCGCGGCTGGCCAACGTGAAGGTGCGCCGCACCTGGCGCGGGCTCTATCCGAACACTCCGGACGGCTCGCCGATCCTCGGCCCGTCGCCCTCACTGCAGGGCTACATCGACGCGGTCGGCATGTGCGGCCAGGGCTACATGCTCGGGCCGGGCGTCGGGGCGCTGGTCGCGCGCATCGTCACCGGGAAGCTGTCGGGAGCGGACGCGGAGGTGCTCAAGGAGCTCGCGCCGGACCGCGAGTTCCGCGGAGCCGAGGCGTTGAAGTAGGTCTGGGCCGGCCCCCCGGTCACCCCGAGCGAGAGACCGGCCCGTTGGCCGGCTGTGGCCTTGAACTAACAGGGGGAGCTGTTAGTTAGGAGCGTAGCCTCGCGCGGAACGCGCGAGGCGAAGTCGAGGGGCGTGCTCGAGCTCGAGGAGCCCTTCGACTCCGCTCCCGCCGCTTGTGCGTCGGGAGCCGAGATGGCGGGGGGCCGTATTGGCGCGCCTGGCCGAGCGCGAGGCTCGGCGAACAGGAAGGCGGGCGGCCGCGGTGAAGGGAAGGGATTGCGCCCGCACGAAAAAGGGCGCCGGCGTGGAAGCCGGCGCCTCTGAATCAGGTGCCCGCGGCCGCCGGACGCGGCCGCAGGCGTCTGTCTCCGCCTACTGGGCGAAGCTCTGCAGGAACTCGTCCCAGGTCGTGTCGATGCTCCAGGTCGCCCCGGTGTCGAAGTAGGCCGAGTCGGTGCCGTCATTCCTGCCAGGCAGGTAGATGGCCAGGCCGTTGGCTCCGGGGTAGTCGGACTGGGCCTTGTTGTGCACGACGCTCGCGCGGACCTGCGCGGCAACCGCGTTGGCGGCGGAGATGAGCGCCGGGGAGGCGCCGCTCATGGCCGCGACCCGGTCGGCGAAGTCGGCGAGGTCGATGTTGTCGTAGTCGTAGAACTCCTGCGAAGCGTTGCGCACCGAGTTGATGCTCGAGTAGAGCGAGGAGCTCGCCATCAGCGCGTTGGCGAAGCCCGTCACCGCGGCGTCGAGCGCGGGGATGGTGTCGAGGTCGGTGACCGCCAGCGTTGAGTTGTAGTGGCTCTCGGCGAAGTAGGTGTCGGCGATGGCGGTGCCGAGCGTCGCGGCGTCCATGTTGTGGTTGGCGAGCAGCTGCGCCAGGAAGTCGTCGTACGACCAGCCGTCAGCCGGCTCGGTCTCCGAGGAGGCGACGAGGTAGCGGGCGAACGGCGCGGTGGCCTTGGCCACCTCGTACATGCCCATCAGGCAGGCGTCGAAGCCGACCATGTCGAGCCTGCCGCCGGTCGTCTGGGTTATCGCCGACAGCGCGCGCGCGTAGTCGCCGTTGGTGATGGAGATGCCTTCCTCGGTGTTGGTGTCGTCGTTCGAAAAGCCCTTGAACAGCGGCGATCGGACCGCGCGCTCGGAGCGCCAGCCGTCGCCGTGGTTCCAGACGATGAGCGCGTAGTGGCGCGCCGGGAAGTTCTGCACCGCCCAGACGCCGAAGTCGCGCAGCGACTGCCAGTTGCCCATGTCCACCTCGGAGCCGAGCGGGTGGTTCAGCGTCTGGCTATTGCCCTGGTTGATGCGCAGCATCCGCGTGTCGCCGTTTCGGCTCGAGTCCTGCAGGACGATGATGTTGACGTACATGTCCGAGCCGACCCTCTCCATCTCCTCGAGGTCGTCGGCGGCGTAGCTGTCGAGGTTGTTGTCGCCGTTGAGGAAGACCATCAGGGTCCACTCGTTGGCGTTCGGGTCCATCATGCAGCCGCCCGCCCCGTCGTCGATGTAGCCGGGGTTGCAGACGCACTCGTGGTTGCCCGGCAGCAGCGCGTGGCAGGTGGTCATGTGGTCGATGCCGGTGTTCAGGCAGGGGTTGGGATCGCACGGGTCGTCGACGCAGTCGCCGTCGTACGGGACCATGCCCGCCGGGCAGACGCACTCGAAGCCGCTCCAGTCGGCCTGGGCGACGCATTCCGGGGTGCCCGGGCACGGATCGCCCGCGCACGGATTGGTCCGCAGGCTGTACTGGAGCGTGTAGCTGCCGCCCTCCTCGCGGTAGCTGTCGGCGAACAGGTAGTAGGCGCCCGGCTCGACGAAGCCCTGGAGGCCGGCCGCGGTGCCCTGCGAGTCGTCGTTGCAGGCGATCTCGGCGCTGGCGCTCGCGCAGTTGCCCTGGCGCAGGCGCAGCACGGTGTCGTAGCCGGTCATCAGGAACTGGTAGCGGGTGCGCTCCTGGGCGACGAAGCCGTAGACGCGATCGGGCCCGGCGTTGTTGCCGCCGCAGCTTCCACCGCCGTCGTCCTGGGCGTTGTCGGTGCGGCCGGTGACGCTGCCCTCACCGCTCAGAAGGATCACGTCGGCGCAGCTCTCGCCCTGCGGGTTGGGGTCGAGGATGCAGCCCTGGCCGCTCGGATTGGGGATGTGGCCCGGGGCGCAGACGCACTGGTGGCCTGGAAGCGCGAGCTGGCAGACGGTGTTCGCCTCGGTGCAGGGGTTGGGCTCGCAGGGATCATCGACGCAGCCGCCCTGGCCGTCGGAGACGGTGCCGGGCGCGCAGTGCGAGATGACCTCGACGGCGAGCGTGACGGAGCCGGTCTCGCCGGCGTAGCCGTCGATGAAGAGGTAGTAGACGCCCGCGGTCAGCTCGGCCTCGATGCGCGAGCCGAAGTGGGAGCCGCCGTCGTCGTTGCAGATGATGTCAGGGCCGGCGCAGCTCGAGCGCAGGTACATCACCGTGTCGTAGCCGCTGGTCTCGAAGGTGACGTCGAGCGTCCCCGAGACGCGGAATTGGAGGACGAGCTCGGAGCTGTCGGTCGACTGGCAGCTCGGCTGGTACTGATCGCCCGAGCCGTTGGTGGACAGCCTGTGGCTGCCGGTGACCAGCGGGAGCGCGAGCGGGCTGTCGCAGGTGGCGCCGGTGCCGTCGCAGCCGCCGTTGCCGTCGGGCATGAAGCCGCTGTCGCAGTCGCTGCAGTTGGCGCCGGTGTAGCCGGTGTCGCAGTCGCAGACCGGGACGCCGCTCGAGTCGTCGCAGGCGCCGTGGCCGCAGTCGACCGCGCTGCAGTCGGGGGCCGGCTCGCAGCCGCCGGTGCCGTCGGGCTCGTACCCGTTGGCGCAGCTCGCGCAATCTTGGCCCGTGTAGCCTTCGTCGCAGACGCAGGCGGCCGTGCCGCTCGCGTCGTCGCAGTGGGCGTGGCCGGCGCACCCGATGCCGGCGGTGCCGCAGTTGGCCAGGCAGGTGCCGTTGCTGTCGTTGTCCTGGTAACCCTCGGCGCACGCCGCGCAGCCCTCGCCCGTATAGCCCTCCAGGCACATGCAGGCCGCGGTGCCGCTCGCGTCGTCGCACTGGCTGTTGGCGCCGCACTCGAGGTTGGCGCTCTCGCAGTCGGGCAGGCAGGTGCCGTCGGCGTCCTTGTCCTGGAACCCCGCGGCGCAGGCCGCGCAGTTGGCGCCGGTGTAGGCCTGTTCGCAGGCGCAGACCACGACGCCCGTCGCGTCGTTGCAGGTGCCGCGGCCGTTGCAGCTCGTCGCCGTGCACTTCATGTCGATGACGCAGCCGCCGGTAGCGGTGTCGAGGTGGTAGCCCTGCGCGCAGCTCTCGCAGGCCGCGCCGGTCCAGCCCTCGGGGCAGACGCAGACCGCGGTGCCGCTCTGGTCGCTGCAGGTGCCCGGGCCGCACAGCTTGCCCGAGCAGTCCGGCAGGCAGGTGCCGTTGCCGTCCTTGTCCTGAAGGCCGGCCGAGCAGCGCTCGCAGCTTTCGCCTTCAAAGCCTTCGTCGCAGGTGCAGGCGATCTTGCCGTCGGCGACGCTGCAGGTGCCATGGCCCGAGCAGCTTCCCTCTTCACACTTCAGCTCGGGTTCTTCGCCGTCGGGGCATGCCGCGAGTGAGAGCGCGGCAAAGCAGGCGACAAGCAGGTTTCGTCCTGGTGCTCTAGTCATGGGGCTCCCAGTAGGTTGCGTGTTGTTCCCCCGAAGAATCGTGCGGTGCCGAAGGGAGCCTTTGGTCGGCTGCCTTCCAGGTGGGCGAATATGGCACGAAGGTGGACTCGTCACCAGGAATGGGTCTCGCCAACACTGCCCTCGGCTGATCGCCTGGCCCTCGGGCCGGCGAGCCTCACTTCAGGTGATGGCGCCCCGCCGCGGAGGGTGTGCCCGCAGCGGCCCGCAGCCTCAACGGGAAGCAGCCTTCGTGCTCGCTGGGCTGAAGGGCTGTGTCGCTCTCGCATCCTTCGAAAGCGGGGTGACGGCTCTCTGCACCGGCCCGAGCAAACCGTGACCGCTTCCGCTCGGTCGATCTGGCGGCTTCCTGCACGCCGCACGTCCGCTCGGAAAGCGAGCTTGCGAGCCCTCCGCCATATGCACAAAGTCCCCCTCGCCGAGCCTTGCGCGGCAAGGCAGGGCCGAACGTCGTCGCAGCCGAGCCAAATCTTCCGGTCACCTCCGAGCGCGGCTCCCGTCGCGTCCGCGGCCGGGGGCGGAGTCGCGAGGTCCTCGACCTCGCTCGGGCTGAGCGGCGGCCGCCTTGTCGGTGTCGAGGCGAAGCGTCGCTAGACCTGTGGGGGGCGGAGGAAGGGCGACCAGCCAAGGGCCGGAAGGGGCGTCGCCGAGGGGGCGGGAATGGGCAGTCGGCGAGCGATAGCGGGGTTGGGGATGGTGTCGGCGCTCTTGTGCTCGTCCGCGTGCGCGACCAGGCCGCTTGCGCCCGCCAACAAACCGCCCGTTGCAGCCCCCGTCACCTCGATGATTGAGCCGGAGCCGCCCCGCGAAGAGGCGCCCCGCCCGCCGCGAAAAAGGCAGCCGCGCCCGGTCGGGCTCAGGCTCGTGGTTCACCCGCCCGACGCGGCGCTGCAGGTCAACGACCGCGCGTATGGCCCGGTGTCGACCGCGCTCGGTCCCAACGGCTGCCTCGCCCTCGAGCCGGGGGTCTACCGAATCATCCTGTCGCGGGCCGGCTACCAGACCTGGCGCGCCGAGGTCGCCGTGGACTCGGAGGTCGAGCCAATCCACGTCACGCTGAGCGCAGTCGAGTGAGGGGGCGATGGGCGAGGGGAGGAGACTGCCGGAGAAGCGCTTTCGCATGCCCTGCGAGAGCGAGCAGGAGTTTCGCGCGAGGTTCGCGGCCGCGGTCGCTCGCCGAGGCGTCTTCATCGCCAGCGAGCGGCCCGAGCCGGTCGGCACGCGGATTCGCCTGAGGCTCGAGCTGCGCGGTCCGGGGCCGGCCGTCTCCGGCGAGGCCGTGGTCGAGCGCCACAAGGCGCTCGGGAAGAGGCGCGGGGCCTACGTGCGCTTCGTCCGGCTCGATCCCGAGAGCCTGCAGTTCGAGCTTCACGACGGGCCCGGCGCCGAGGCGGCAGATCCTGCCGCGATCGAGCGGGAGCTCGGCCCCGCTCGCGCTCTGCCGGAGCTCGATCTGCCGGGTACGCCGGAGGCCGACAGGAGAGGTGAGGCGGCGGCCGCTCGCGGGCGCTCGCCCTCGCTTGACAGCGGCGAGGCCGTCACCGCGGTCGAGAGCCCGCGGGCCCTCAACCTCGCGCTGCGCCCGGCGGTGCCGCTGGCCGAGGCGCGCACGCGGGTGCACGCCTACACCGCCGACGAGCTGCGCCAGGCGCGCGACCCCGACGCCTGGGCCGGCGGCCTGCAGCCGTTCGACATGCTCGGGCCGCACCAGCTCCTCAAACGGCTCGGCAACGGCGGGATGGCCGAGGTCTTCCTCGCGCGCTCGACGCTCGGGCAGGGCGTCGAGAAGCTCGTCGCGCTCAAGATGGTGCTGCCCGAGTTTGGCCCCGACACCTGCTTCGCCTCGCTCTTCCTGAACGAGGCGCGCATCAGCGCCACGCTGCAGCACCCGAACCTCATCCAGGTCTTCGCCTTCGGAGAGGCGGCCGGCCGGCCCTACCTATCGATGGAGTACGTCCACGGGCGCAGCCTCGCCGACCTGGTCGCGGCGGCGCGGCAGGAGGGCGAGAGGCTCCCGCTCGGCTTCGGGGTCAACGTCGCCATCGGGCTGTGCCGGGCGCTCGAGTACGTCCACGAGAAGCGCGATCTCGACGGCCGGCCGCTGCAGCTCGTGCACCGCGACGTGAGCGCGGGCAACGTGCTCGTCTCCGACCGCGGCGAGCTCAAGCTCGTCGACTTCGGCGTCGCCTCGGCCACCGCGCTCGACGACACGAGCGGCCTGGTTGTCGGCAAGCGTGGCTACATGTCGCCTGAGCAGTCGCGCGGCGGCACCCCGTCGCCGGCCTGGGACATCTTCTCGCTTGGCGTGCTCCTGCACGAGCTGCTCACGCTCGCGCGCCCCTTCGACAGCGGCAGCGTGCCGGACCCGCGAGCGCCGCTGAGCCGGCCGTTCGTCCTGCGGCTGCCTTCGCAGCTCTCGCCGGACATTCCCTCCCTGCTCGATCGCGCCGTGCTCTGGGCCATCGACCCCGAGCCGAGGCGCCGCGCGCCGAGCGCCCGGGCGTTGCGCGAGCTGCTCGAGGAGGTGCGGCGCAGGCTGCCGCCGTGCGAGATAGGGGAGGGCGTGTCCGCCTACTTCGGCGAGCAGCTCGAGCGCGAGCAGCGGGAGAACGAGGAGCTCATCGCGAGGTCGAGGCGGCTCGCGCCGCCGCGGCGGGTGAGCGGCACGATGCCGCTGCTGCGGCCGCTGCGCGCGGTGCGGCGCCGCATCGTCTCCAGCCGGTTCGTTGTGCGGCTCGCCAGGCACCGGCGCGCCGCGGCGCTTGGTCTCGGGCTCGCGCTCGGGTTCTTGGGCGCCGGCGGCTGGGCGGCCTGGTCGTACCTCGAGCGCGAGCACGAGCTGGTGCGGCTCCTCGCGAGCGCCGACGAGCAGGTCCGCGCCGCGAGGCTCGTCGCGCCCTCGGGCGACGGCGCGCTCGATCTGCTGCTGCAGGCGAAGGCGATGCGCCCCGAGGACCCGCGGGTGCGGCGCCGGATCGAGTCGCTGGTCGGCCTCTTCGAAAGGCTCGGGCGCAGCGCCGAGGCGCGCGGCAGCCTGGCCGAGGCGGCGGTCCACTATCAAGGCGCCCTCGCGGCCGATCCCGAGCGCGCCGAGCTCGAGCAGAAGCTCAGGTCGCTCGAGCGGGCAGTCCAAGAGCAGGCGATCGGCAGAGCGGGGAAGAGCGAATGAGCTGCGGTCGGGATCCTGCGCGCCGTTCCCCGGGGCCTTTCCCCCCGGTCATCCCGAGCGTAGGGGCGACCAGCGGTCGGCCCGAAGTCGAGGGGCGTGCGTGGAGTCGGGAGGCCCTTCGACTCCGCTGCCGCCGCTTGCGCGTCGGCAGCTACGCTCAGGGCGAACGGGTCCCGAGGAACGAGGGAGGCGGAGTCGAGGGGCGCGCGTGGAGTCGGGAGGCCCTTCGACTCCGCTGCCGCCGCTTGCGCGTCGGCAGCTACGCTCAGGGCGAACGGGTCCCGAGGAACGAGGGGGGCGGAGTCGAGGGGCGGGCTCGAAATCAAGAGACCCTTCGACTCCGTTCCCGGCGCACCTGCGCGGGGAACTACGCTCAGGGTGAACGGCGCGTGCTCCTCCCCTGCGCGCTCGGGCTCCTCGCGTTGCTGTGGGCGAGCGCGGCGGGTGCGGCCACCGTCGAGCTGGACCAGCAGCCTGTCGTGCTCGGGCGGACCGAATCGGTCGGGGTTACGCTGCGCGTTGACGAGGATCCGCGCGGCGCGGGCCACCCGCTGCGGCTCGCCGTCAACGTGGGCGCCTTCGGCGCCGTGACCCGGGAAGCGCCCGGCGTCTATCGCTCGGTCTACATCCCGCCAGAGACGCGTTTTCCGCAGGTGGCGCTGGTCGCCCTCTGGCGCGAGAGCGGCCCCGAGGCGCCCATCGGGTTCGTCACCTTCCCGCTCTACGGCACGACCGAGCTGCCCGTCGGCGTCAGCCCCGGTGCGCAGGTGTGGCTGACCGTGGGGGGCGTGGAGCACGGGCCCTTCGCTGCCGATCGCGCGGGCGAGGTGACGATTCGGGTCGACGTGCCGCCGGGCGTGACCGAGGCGTCGATCCGCGCCCGCAACCGCCGCGGCGGGGAGTCGACCCGCACCGTGCCGGTGCGCGTGCCGGGCTACAACCGCCTGACCGCGGCGCTCGTGCCGCACGCGATCGTCGCCGACGGCACCTCGTGGGCGCGCCTGGTCGTCTACTACGACCTCGGCGGCGTCGAGGTGCCCGCCTCGCGCCTGCGGGTGCGCGCCAGCGACGGCGAGGTGCGCTTCATCGAGGCGAGCGCGGGCCGCTACGTCTACCGCTACCAACCGCCGCGCGGGACGAGCGTCGAGCGGGCGGGAATCGAGGTGAGCGTAGACGGCGACCCGCTCGCCAGCGCGCGGGCGAGCCTCGCGCTGAGGCTGCCGCCGCCAGCGCGGATCCTCGTTCGCGCCCCGGAGCAGGCGCTGCCCGCCGACGGGCGGTCGCGGGCGATGGTCGATGTCCTCGTGCAGGACGAGCACGGGCTCGCCCTGCGCGGGCAGCCGGTGCAGGTGTACGCGAACGGAGAGCGGCTCGAGCCGGTCGAGCAGCTTGCCGATGGCTCCTATCGCGTGTCGCTCGTCGCGCCCGCGCGCTATCCGAAGGGCGGCCTCGTGCGGCTGGTCGCCGAGGTCCCCGGGCCCGACGGCGTGCTGGGTGACGCGGTCAACTACCAGCTTCGGCCCGCGCCGGTCCCCGCCTCGGTGCGCGCGCGAGCGCTGCTCGACCCCATCCCGGCCGACGGGCAGACGGTCGCGACGGTCCTCTTCGAGGTCCGCGACGCCGCGGGCCAGCCGCTCGAGGGCGCGCAGCTCATGGCGGTCGCGGCCGACGGCGAGGTCGGGGGCGTCGTCCCCGCCGGCAAGGGGCTCTATCGCGCCGAGCTCGTCGCCCCGAACAGCCTGTCTGCGCGCGGGGTGCAGCTCCGAGTGCTCGATGCGCTGGGCGGCTTCGAGCAGGACGTTGGCCTGCGGCTGCGCGCGCCGCCGCGCCGGCTGCTCGCGGGCGCGCGCGGGGGCGTCGTCGCGACCCTCGATGGCTCTGCCGCGCTGAGGCTGGGGCTCGACGTGGCGACGCCGGTGCGCGCCGGGACCGTCTGGCTCATCCCGGGCCTGCTCGCCGAATTCGGGCGCGTGGCCCAGACCGTGGTGAGCGCCGACGAGAGCCTGCGGAGCGAAGCCGAGGCGCTCTACGTCCCGGTCGGCGCGCGCGCGGGTGTCGAGCTCTGGGCGGGCGAGCGGCTCTCGGTGTCGGTGGGCGCAAACGCAGGGGCGACGCTCGCCTGGGCGAGCTACTCGCTCACCGGGCAGCGCTCGTTTGCCTGGGGCGCGATGGCGGGCGGCTTCGCGAGCGTGACGAACGATTGGGATCTCGGGCAGGGCTTCGCCGAGCTGTCCTTCACCTGGGCGCCGGTGCGCGGCCCCGACTTTCGGCTCGACGCCGGCGGATTCGGGCTCGCGGTCGGCTATCGCTTTGGAGTGCTGCGATGAGGCGGGCCGCGGCGGTCGCCCTTGCCCTGCTCGTCGCGGGCTGCCCGGCGGAGGACGGCGGGCAGCGGCCCCGCAGCGTCGTGCCCGACCACGGCGTCGCGGGCGCGCGCACGCCGCTGCTCATCTCGGGCGACCTTCGCCCGCTCGTCCAAGCCGACTTCGTGGAGGAGTCCGCGAGCGCCCTCGACGCCGAGCTCCGGGCGCAGTTCGCCAGCTCGGATGGCCAGGCATTCGATCTCGAGGAGGTCCGGCTCCTCGAGCCGGGGCGGTTGCACGCGGTGGCGCCGGCGGCGCTGCGCCGCGGGCTCTACGATCTGATCGTTGAGGACACGCGCGGCAGGCGGGGCAGGCTCGCCGCGGCGTATCGAGCGCTCGCCGGGCCGGAGACCGTCGCGGCCTTCCGCTTCGCGCCGATCGGGCCGCAGCGGGCCGGCGTCCCGTTCACCGTCACGCTGACCGCGGTGGACGCCGAGGGCGTTCTGGTGGACGGGTTCGAGGGCTCGGTCGAGCTCTCGGACGCGACCGGGACACTGAAGCCGCTGCGCGGCGGGCCGTTCGTCCGCGGGACGCTCCAGCTCGCGGTGTCGGTGGGCGCAGCGACGCAGGAGAACGAGCTGCTCGCCGCGGACGAGCTCGGGCGCACGGGCCGGTCGGCCAGGTTCGCCGTGCTCGCGGGCATCCCGATCCAAGTCGGCTTCGCGAGCGTACCGGCGAGCGTCGTCAGCGGCGAGTGCGCGCGCTTCTCGGTCGAGGCGCGCGACTCGCGCGGGGGCGGCGTGCCCGTCGAGAAGGAGGTCGAGGTGAAGGTCCACGGGGCGCCGTGGCCAGTCGAGCTCTTCGCCGACGACACCTGCAGCGTGCCGCTGCAGGCGCTGAGCATCGAGCCATCGGGGGCGCCGGCCGTCGGGCACTTCAAGGCGTCGGTCGCCGGAGAGGCGGGGCTGCGGCTCGTCCCCGCGACCTTGGCCGGCGCGTACGCGCCGCTCCGGGTCGTCGCCGGTCCGCCGAAGGCGTTGAGGGTCACCACCCCGCCTCGCAGCGTCGCCGCGGGCGCCTGCTCGCCGGAGGTCGAGGTAGCGGCGGTAGACGCATTCGGCAACCGCGCCGCGCTCGATGCAGAGATCGAGGTGGCGATAGCGAGCCGGCCGGCGGGCCTGAGCTTCTTCGCCGATCGCGGCTGCCGCCACCCGCAAGAGACCGCGACGCTCGCGGGCGAGGGCGCGGCGAGGTTCCATTTCAAGGGAGCGCTCGACGGCATCTACGCGATCGAGCTCGAGCCGCGAGGGCCTCCACCGCTCGAGCGCGCGAGCCAGCACCAGCAGGTTGGGCAGTAGTGGGCGGGCAGGAGGGGCGATGGCCGGGCTGACGAACACGACGACCGCAGGCAGGCTTGCCGAGGCGCTCGCCGCCGCTGCCCTGGCCGCGGCTTGCGTCGGCGAAGAGCTCTTCCCGAGGCCGCTGTCGGTGGAGCCTTCGTCCGGACCGGCGGACGCGGCGACGCGGGTGGTCATCCGGGGCGAAGGCCTCGGCCCGCGCCCGGCTTTGGACTTCTCGCGGCGGTCGGAGAGCCGGCTCGACACGGCGTACCGCGCTGCGCTCGGCTCGACCTGGCTGTACGACGTGAAGCTGCGCGAGGAGGGTGTTCTCGAAGCCACCGTGCCCGCCGGCCTGGCGCCGGGACGCCACGATCTGCGCGTCGTCGATCCTTCGGGGCGCGAGGGGTACCTGGCGGCGGCCTACGAGGCCTTCGAGGTCGCCCAGGCCAGCGCGCGCGTCGCCGCGCTGCGCGTGACGGCATCCCGCGAGCAGCTCGCGTTCGCGGCTTTCCCGATCCGCGTCGAGGCCGTAAACGAGGGCGGTGAGCTCGTCGAGAGCTTCAACGGACAGGTCGAGCTGCGCGACGAGACCGGCACGCTGGTGCCGGCGAAGTCGGGCTTTTTCGTGCGCGGCGCGTGGGAGGGCGAGGTCGAGATTCGGCAGGCCTCGGACAGCGACCGAATCGCCGCCTCGCTCGGGGACATGACGATGTTTTCGGACGAGCTGATCGTGCGCGCAAGGCCCGCGGTCCGCATCGGCTTCGCCGCGCCGGGCGCGACTTTGCGAGCCGGCGAGTGCGCGCGCCTCGAGCTGGAGCTGCTCGACGATCTCGGAATGGTCGCCGAGGCCGACCGCGCCTTTCGCGTCGAGCTCGAAGCTGCCGACCTGGGGCTCGCGGCCTTCACGGATTCGAGCTGCCAGCAGGAAGTGTCCGAGCGGATGGTCGGACCCTTCGATGACGGCGCGGCCCTCTTCGTTGCCGGATGGCGCGCTGGGCCCAACGCGCTGCGGGCGAGCGGCGAGGGGCTGTTCTCCGGCTCGGCCGAGCTCTTCGTCGAGCCTGCGCAGCCGGCGGCGCTCGCGCTCGTCGCGGCGCCGCAGGGCATCGCGGCCGGCGTGTGCTCGGGCGCCGTCGCGCTCGAGGTGCGAGACGCCTTCGGCAACCTCCCCCCGGAGTCGCTGGCGGTCGCGCTCGGCGCGGCGCCGTCGGCGGGCTTCGCCTTCTACTCCGACCCTGCATGCGGGCAGGCGGTCACCGCGCTCGAGACCGCCCTCGGCGTCGGGCGCTTTCACCTGCGCGGCACGGCCGCGGGTCCGGTCGAAATCTCGGCGAGCGCCGGCGCGCTCGTTCCCGCCGCGCACACGGTCCAGGTGCTCAGCGACGGCGTCCCGGCGCAGCTCGCCTTCGCGACGCCGGAGCGGACGGTGGTGGCCGGCGAGTGCTCGGGCGAGGTCGGGATCGGGGTGCGCGACCGATTCGGCAACGAACAGCCGGTCGGCGAGGCGCTCAAGGTGGTGGTCAGCGCGTCGGCGCCCGAGGCGGAGATCTTCCTCGACGGCGCCTGTTCGCAGCCCGGGTCGATGTTGGAGCTCGGAGCGGGCGCGAGCCGCGCTGCCGTCTACTTCCGCAGCGTACGAGCCGGAGAGCTCAGCCTCGAGGTCGCGGCCGCGGGCCTTGCCGGGGGCGCGCAGGCCCAGCGCGTCGTCGCTGCTGCGCCGGCCGCGCTCTCCTTCGCGACCCCGCCCTGGACAGTCGAGGCGGGAGGCTGCTCCCCGGCCCTGACGGTCGAGCTGGTGGACGCCTTCGGCAACCGGGCGACGGCTTCGGCGAGCGCGAGTCTCGCCGTCTCGACCGATCCGTCCGCCGATCTCTGGTTCTACGCGGACAAAGACTGCGCGACGGCGCCCGTCGCCAGTGTTCCGCTGCCCGCGGGCTCGTCGCAGGTCTCCTTCCATTTCCGCGGCACGAAGGCCGGGGAGCATCCGGTGGCGGTGGCGAGCGCGCCGCACGCCAAGACCAGCCAGACGGCGAGGGTGAAGGCCGCGGCGGCTGCCGTGTTGGAGTTCGAGCCCATCGGCTCGCCGCAGATGGCGGGGACGCCGTTTCCGGTTGGCCTTCGCGCGCTCGACGCGTACGGCAACCGCGCGACGGGGTTCCGGTTCCCGGTGCAGCTCGCGGTCGAGCCGGCGACGCCGCTCGCCTGCGTGTCCAACTGCAGCACCGGGACCGCCACCGCGCCGCTCTCTGAGGGCGCGTGGTCGGGCGTCGTGCGGCTCGATTGGCCGATCGGCGCAGGGCGCGTGCTGCGCGCGGTGGCGGGATCGATCGTCGGCGAGTCGAACCCTTTCGACCTGACCGCCCCGGAGGCGCCGCCGCTCGCGGCTTTCGAGCACTCGCCTCTCGTGGCGCGAGTCGGAGAGCCGGTCGTCTTCGATGCGGCGGGCTCTTCCGACTACCAGACCCCGGCGGCCGACCTGGAGGTGAGCTGGGACTTCGAGGGCGCGGCGACGGCTCCGCCGTGGACTCCGTGGGACCTCGAGAAGGTCGCGCTCCACGTCTTCCAGGCAGCCGGGAGCCATCTGGTCCGTCTCGCGGTGCGGGATGCGGCCGGGACCCTGGGCTTCGCGAGCCGGCGGGTGCAGGTGGTCGAAGCCGAGGCCGGCGCGCCTTGCGTCATCGACACCGCCGCCGTCGATCGCGACGACGGGGCGCTCGGATGCGACGGTCCCTTTGGCGCCGACGGCAGGCTCTCGCTGGCCGAGGCCGTGCGCATCTCGAACGCGGCCGCCGGCAAGCAGACCATCGCCTTCGAGTCGGCCGCGCAGCTCTCCTCGGGGACGACGTTCCGCATCACCGACTCGGTGGACTTGATTGCCGCGACGGGGACCCGGCTCGACCGCGTCAACTTCGAGATCGCCGCCGGCACCGCGTTCTTCTCTGGGCTCGAGCTGAGCAACCAGTCGAGCTTCATCGAGGTGGCAGCGGGGGCGACGCTGAAGCTGACGGACTGTGTCCTGCGCCAGATGCCGGGGATCCGGCTGGCCGGCCGGGTCGAGGCGGTGCGGACCCGGTTCGAGCGCTGCACCAACGACTGCCTCTGGGTGAAGGGCGCGAGCGCGACGGTGTCGGTCAGCCACTCGCGGTTTCGCGACGGGGTCGCGCGCGGGGTCTATCTGCACACCTGCGGAGGCGGCGCGGCGGTGCTCGACCTGCGCTCGAGCAGCTTCGAGGGGATGAGCCGGGGCATCCAGGCAGAGAGCAACTGCTCCGCGCCGACTCTGGTGCGCCATGCGACCTTCCACGACAACGGCGAGGGCGTCGTCTATTCCGGGGGCGCGGGCCACGAGCTGGTCAACTGCGTCTTCTCGGCGAGCGCAGGGCGCGCGGCCGGCTGCGGGGCGGCGGGGTTCGCGGCGCGGGGGCACAACGTGCTGTTCGCCAACGGCGCCGACGGCTGTCTCGCCGGCGACGAGGGCAACCTGACTGCCGATCCGCTGTTCGTCGGAGCTGCGGTGGGAGATTTTCGCTTGCAGCAGGCCAGCCCGGCTCGCGACAGCGCGCTCGATCTGGGCCTGGACCTCAACGGCCCCGCTCCTGGCCGGTTCGAGGGGCTCGGTCCCGATCGCGGCGGCGAGGAGAGCCAGTGATGGGGCGGGCGGCGCTGTGCGCGGCGCTGTCGGCCATGGCGCTCGCCGGCTGCCTGAAGAAGGAGGCGGGCGCGCCCGCGCCGATGCTCGAGCTGCCCGAAGGGCTGGTCGCGAGCTGCGCCTGGGCGAGCGGCGTGGTCGAGGTGCGCCGCCCGGGGTCGGCCTACTGGGAGCCGGTGGGTATCGGCGCGCTGTTTCGCCAAGGCGACTGGCTGCGCACCGGGGAGCTGTCGCAGGCGCGCATCGAGCTCTTCTCGGGCGGCGGGCTCGACCTCGAGCCGGGGACGGTCTTAGTCGTCGGGCTCGCGCCGCGCGGGGACGGAGCGCAGCCCGAGCCGATGCTCACCGTCGAGGCCGGCGCGGTTCGCTCGGTGCTCGCGGCGCGGGACGAGCGGGACGGGGCGTTCTCGATAGAGACCCGCGAGGGGACGCGGGTGCGCATCGCCGCGGTCCCCGGGGCGCAGGCGCCCGCGGTGCGCGTCTCGCGCGAGGGCGAGGGCACCGCGATTGCCGTCACCGAGGGGAGCGCGTCCCTGCAGCCCGAGGGCGCGCGGGCGCGCACCCTGGTCACCGGTCAGCTCATCGAGCTCGTCGCCGGCGCGGTGAAGGAGAGCGCCGCCCTCATTGACTTCCCGAAGAGCCTCTCTCCGGGCATCGACGCGAAGCTTCGGGTGGCGCCCGGCGAGCCGGTCCACCTGCGGTGGGCCGCCGCCGCCGGGGCCCGGGGCTACCGAGTGCAGGTCGCGCGCGACCTTTCGTTTCGCCAGCTCGTCTACGACGAGCAGGTCGAGAGCATCAGCCTCGCGATTCGCTGCGAGGGCACCGAGCTCGCGTGGAGGGTGGCCGCGAGGGACGGCAAGGGGCGGACGGGCGAGTACGGCTTCGCCCGCCGTCTGTTCTGCGGGCGCAAGGACCTGCTGGTCTCGCCGGCCGACGGCGCGTCGGTGAAGGGAGCGCGGGTCAGCTTCTCCTGGCGCGAGCCTCCGGCCGGTGGACGCTTCGAGCTCGTTGTCGCGGGCAGCCGCGACCTCGAGGCGAGCGCGCTCGTGCGCCGGTGGTCGCAGCGCGCGTCGGCTCGCGTCGATGGGCTGCGCCCAGGGGTGTACTTCTGGGGCGTCTTCCTCGAGTCGGGTGAGCCGCTCTTCGCGGAGCCGCGCCGGCTCGTCGTCGAGCGCTCGAGCGCCGGGCCGAGGATCCGATCTCCGAGCGAGATCTCGAGCTGGGGCGCGCGGTGATGCGCGGTGCGGCCGGGCGCCGCGCGCGGAGGTCGAGCCGGGCGGCGGGATCGAGGCGTCGCCCGCGCCGCGCCGAGGCAGGCCGGCCTTGCCGCCGGGAGAGCGCCGCGCCCTCGCGCAACGGCGGAGTTGAGCCGACCGCGCCGTCTGCGACATCCTTCGGGCGCTTCCGAACAGGGGCGCGCGAGGAGACACCGTGACCGAAGACGAGCGACTGACGAATGCCGAGGTGAAGCTGGCGTTCCTCGAGAGGACGGTCGAGGACCTGGACAGCGTGGTCCTCGAGCTGAACCGGGAGGTCCAGATGCTGCGGCGCGAGGTGGAGCAGCTCCGCGGCCAGCTCGCGCAGGCCGGTGCGGTCGCCGCGGCCAAGCCCGAGGACGAGGTCCCGCCACACTATTGACTGGGTTCTTCACCGGTGGCGCCCGGTCTGCGTGGTTTTGTCCGGCTGGCAGCGGCGCCCGGCGATGCGCCGGTCGCGACACCGAGCGGCGTCGCCGGTTCGAGGGCTCCCGGCGGACGGCGCGACGG
>JBMNNX010000192.1:0-12975 GCA_050942745.1 Myxococcales bacterium | reverse complement strand
CGGATCGAGCGGCGGCAGCGGAGGCGGCACGTGGTGGCCGTTCGCCTTGAGCCACTCGACGCACATGAACTCGTCGGGCAGCGCGCACGCGCCGCCCTTGAGGTAGTGCTTGCAGCGCTTGGTGCCCGGGACCGGGTCGTAGCGCGGGCAGGTGATCTCGGACGGCGAGGTGGCGGCTGGCGCCGGCTCGCCAGGACGGGCGAAGCGATCAGCGAGACCCATCGGTCGCCTCCGCGGGCTGGGGCGCGGGCGCCGGGGTGGTCACGCCGGCGAGGGCGGGCTCGGCCTCGACGACCTCGAGCAGGATCCCCCGCGACGCGAGCTCGAGGAGCCGGCGGGCGAGCAGGTCGGCGGCGAGCGCCCGCCGGTCGGCGGGGGAGAGCGGGGCTGGGTTCGATCGCATCGGCGGCTCCGGGTCGAAGGTCCTCGACCGGATAGAGCCGCCCAGGTGGGGGCCGCGGGACGACGCGCTGGGCGCCGAGGGCGCCGGGGGAACGCGCCGACGGCCGCGGTGGAACGCGGTGGAACGCCTCGGGAACGCCCCGAATGTTCCACCGAAGTGGAGTCGAATCAGGCGTTTACGAGCCGTGTAACGCTGGGAACGTCAGAATTTCTAGAGGTACACACGAGACACGCTGCTCCGGACGAGGCGGCGCCGTGACGCGCGCTCCGGTGCGCGCCCACGGTGTGCCCTCCGCGTAGAGAGGCGTTCCCGCGTTCCACCGATCGCCAAGTGCCCGTCGCCGCTTGGCTTTCCGGTCATCTGGACGCGTTCCACGGGGCGTTCCCGGGCGTTCCGGTGGAACGCCTCCGCCTCCGGATCGGCAACTGAACGCCCGAGCACCCGCACGCTTGACCGGGTGTCGTGGTTCCGATAGATCGATCGACTTCGGCGGAGGCACCCGTGACCGATGAGCTGACCGACAAACAGAGCGCCGTCCTCGACATCATCGAGCGGCACTGGCGCGTGCAGGGCGTGGCGCCCTCGGTCGCCGAGATCGCGTCGCGGCTCGGGCTGCAGAAGTCGACGACCCACGAGCACCTGATGGCGCTCAAGCGCAAGGGCGCGCTGGTCCACATCGAGGGCCAGGGCCGCTCGTGGCGCCCGACGACCGTGGTGTCCGGCGAGGCCGAGCGGCGGATCCCGATCGTCGGCGACGTGGCGGCCGGCGCCCCGCTGCTCGCCCAGGAGAACATCGAGGGCTGGGTGACGGTCGCCGGCGTGCGCGAGGGGCAGGCGGTCTTCGCCCTGCGCGTCCGCGGCGACAGTATGACCGGCGCGGGGATCCTCGATGGCGATCTCGCCATCATCCGCCAGCAGCACACCGCCGAGGACGGCGAGATCGTGCTGGCGCTCGTCGACGAGGAGGGGGCGACCATCAAGCGGTGGCGTCACCATGGTCGAACCGTGACGCTGCAGCCCGAGAACCCGGCGCATGCACCCGTGACGCTCCCGATCGAGCGCGTCCAGGTGCAGGGGAAGGTGATCGGGCTGCGGCGGGACTACCCGTGAGGGGGTCCCGATGCAGTCGTCCGCGCCCCTCATCAAGAACCTGGTCCGCCTCTCGCTGCTCGAGCGCGTCTCGCCCGAGCTGCTCGTCAGGTTCCTGCGCCCCTACGAGGGCTACCTCGCCGGCCGCGGCGTGAGCCTCGACGGCGTCGAGCATGACCACGCCTGGGTCGGCGAGCTGCACCGGGTGCTCTGCGTCGTCGACCGGGCGATGCCCGGCGCGCTCCAGCAGGCCTTCCTCGACGTCGCCGACCTCGCGAGCGAGCAGGGCCACGAGGCCGCGCTGAACCTTGCCGGCGAGCGGCAGCTCAACCTCTTCGGCGAGAGCGGCGACGTGAGCCCCGAGGACCTCGCCTTCCGGCTCTACCTCGAGCACGCCGACGTCTTCATGGCCACGCACGCCCGTGTGCAGTCGCAGGAGGCGCGGCGCTTCGTCGACTTCCACCCCGACGCCCACCGGCCGCTCGAGGGCGCCGAGACCCAGGCGAAGCGGGTCCTGCTGATGGAGCAGCTGCGCCGCTGGTTCGCGAGCCGCAACCGCAGCGACTACGTCGACGTGCGCGTCAGCGAGTCGAGCGACGAGGTCTCGTTCGTCATCATCCACGGCCAGCCGCCGCGGAACCTCTCGGTGATAACCTCCGCGTCGAGCCGCGACCGGCTGAGCCTCGTGCCCGACAAGCAGGACACGGTCGTCTTCGACAAGGCCACCGGCCGGCTCTCGATCAACGCGCAGTACGCCGCCGAGCACGACTTCTACCGGGCGGCCATCGGCAAGGTCTTCTTCGGCCGCGACGACCACTTCGAGCCGCACGCGGTGCTCGACTGCGGCGTGCTGCTCGACGACCCGCGCGCGGCGCTCTCGGTCGAGGGGCTGCCAGCGCTGCGCGCCGTTGCCCTGCGCGAGGTCGTGCTCGAGGCGATCGACTCGCCCCGCGACCGCCTGACCTGGTCGGCCAACGACCTCGGCGACGTGTACCTCGAGGACGTGCCCGATCTGCTCAAGCGCGACCGCACCGTCCGCAAGGCCAAGCTCGCGCTCTTCCCGATCCACGAGGGGCGGCCGAAGGTCGTCGAGATCGCGCCGCCCAACAAGCTCACCTACGACCGCCGCACCTACGACGCGGTCGTGCGCGAGTTCCTCTTCGCGCGCGGGTTCCTCCGCCACCCGCAGACCCGCGTGAGCTACCAGCGGGCGCTGGGGTGAGGTGCCGATGGACGCCTTCCTCCGCGCGCTCCAGGGCGGGCAGCTCCCCGCCGGCACCCGCCGCGAGCTCGACGCCCGCTTCGGCGCGCAGGTCACCGACGATCTGATCGCGGCGGGCCTGCTCGTGCCCGGCCCACGCGCCGCCCACTACCCGTGCCCGCGCCTCGGGAGCGCGTGCCCCCGCGACGTGATCGAGAACGTGGGCGACCCCGCGTTCCCCTTCGTCGCCGTCGCGCCGAGCCCCGAGCACTGCTGCGACGCGGTCCGGCTCACCGCCGAGGACGTCGCGACCTGGACCACGTCGCGGCAGCGGCTCGTCGCCCGCGTCGCCGAACTCTTCCGCGTGCGCGGGCCGGCCAACCTGCGCGACGAGGTCTTCCCCTGCGCCCACCGCCTCGGCCGCGCGGCGTGGCTCGGGCAGGAGCGCGACGTGCTCCTGTGCACCAACCTCAACGGCGCCGCACCGACCGCGTTCCTCCTCGCCCGCAAGGCCCAGCGCCAGCCCACGCTGGTCCTCGCCCACGCCCGCACGCGCTTCACCTCGCCCGACGTCGACGCCCACTTCGCCGCGGGCGAGGTCGTGGTCGTGTTCCTCGCGGATGAGCTCGAGCTCGTGGCCGGCCAGGTGCAGCGCCGCCAGGTGCTCATCGCCCGCGAGCCCGTCGCGACCTACGGCGCCCCGGCGTTCTGCGTACTCGTCGACCCCGACGGCGCGCGCGAGATCGACGAGGCCACCTACCGCCGGGTGCTCACGAGCGCGGCAGCCGAGCTCGACCTCCTGCTCGACCTCACCACGACCGTCTCCGCCGGCCGGCACCCGACCGGCCGCCGCCACGAGGACGGCGCGTACCTCGCGGGCAGCGTGACGCCGCAGCAGGGCGCCGCGTACGCCGAGCTGATGGAGCGCCAGCAGGCCGTGCGCGCCGCGGAGGTCCGCGCCCTCAACGGCGTAAACCACCCCGAGAAGCTCATCGAGGCCGCGCGCCGCGAACTCGACGTGAAGCTCAGCCGCTACGAGTGGCGCTCCACCGAGCTGCTCCGCGGCGACACGCCGGAGGCCAAGCGCTACTGGTTCCGGCCGCCCGAGGGCCTGCGCTGGGCGCTGCTACGGCCATTGACGCACGTCCCCGGCGTCGGGCACCACAGCGGGATGCGATGATCACCGATTCAGGCTCAACGTTCTTGACGGAGCCATCGGCGCGAAAGCCCCAGCACCAGAAGAGATGAACATGTGGCTCCACGGAAAAGCAGAACTGGATGTCTGGGAGTTCGAGTCGGCTCACGTCACGACCCCGCGCACCCATGTCGTTCCCGGCCTGACCGCCGCCGGGAAACTGCGCAAGGGGATCAAGCATCGGCACCGCCTTGACGTCGGACCTGTGAAAATGATGGCGGCGCTCGCTCGGTCGGGTGCGACCTTGAGCCCGGACGCCACGGTGGGCTTCTGGCGAGCAGCAGGAGCGGCCGCGCGCTTCCAAGAAGCCTGCACGCGAACCGGCCGCAACATGCTGGCTACGGCGGGTCTCATCGGGCAGCTCAGAGACTCGACCCGGACGGCGCTCGCGGGGGATCTCGGACAGGCGTTCACGTGGCTCTTGGCGGTGGAGCACTTCAAAAACACCGCGGTGGTCGACTTCGGGCGAGGCTGCTCCTTGTTGAGCCCGGCAGTACCTGGCCCAGGTCTCGGCGACCAACGGCCGGACTTCATGACCTCGTCCGTACCTTGGACGAAGATCGCGCTCTTCGAGAGCAAGGGCACGATCCAGGCAAGCCTCGATGAGGTTCAGTGGCGCGACGGCCTGGCCGGGGGCCTGGATCAGACGAGTTCCGGCGACAGGTGGCTCACCGCGCACGGACAGGCAGGCGTGGTTTCGCAACAGCTCGCCGTGTCTTTCGCGCTCGTCGAACAACCCTGCAGCGCCGCGGCCTTCGCCGATCCAGAAGACCCCACTCCGGGTGAACTGCCTGCGTCCAGCCGGCTCGCGCTCGTTCGCGCGCACTTCGGCGCCTGGGCTGCCGCTGGTGGAGGTGTCGCCCTCGCCGAGCTCCTCTGGCACCCTGAAGTCGCGGCATCGGTTCTCGAGGAGAGCATCGCGCCGCTGCCGACGGTCGTGCTCCGCAACCGCCCCATGCGGTTGCTCATGCCCGACGAGCCGCTGGGGGGCTCACCGGCGCTTTGGTTCCGTTTCTTCCCGTACCCCCTTTACGCGCCGACGCTGCACCTCGTTGACGAGGCAGTCTTGCGGGCGGTGGTAGCGGGCGAGCTCGACCTGATCGCCGAGTCCATCGATGCCTTCCGCCGCGCGTTCGAGGAACCCGGCGAGGAGGACGCCGAAGGCGCTCGAGAACGCGCGACGTTCGCGGACGGGACCGTATACACATCCGAGTTCGACCCAGATCTGTCCTTCCGTGCCCAATGATGGAGGAGGACCGGCGCGCTACTCGTCGAAGTCCTCGTCGTCGCCGCGCGACGAGGCGAGCACCCCCGCCCCGAGGCCGATGAGCCCGGTCAGCAGCATCGTGCCCGGCCCTGGGGCGCTCTGCAGGCGCTTGGCCAGCTCCTGGCGCTGGCTCTCCGCCTGGACCCATGCGTCGTAGTTGCGCGTGACCTGCAGGTTCGCCCGCTGGAGCGCGGACTGCAGCGACACCGCCTTGCGCTCGCCAACGGCCACCTGGGTCCGGAGGCGCTCGTTCTCGCCGAGCAGCGCGCGGCCGCGCTGGCCCTCGGACTTCAGCTGCCCCTCGAGCTGCTCGATCCGCGCCTCCAGCGAGGACTTCGTGGCGGTGAGCTCGTCGACCTGCTGCGCGAGCGCCTTGAGTCGAGCCGCCTGGTCGCGTCGCTCGAGGGTCCCGCGCTCCGCATCCTGCTCGAGCTCGACAACGCGCTCGGTCGCGAGGCGTCCCTCCTCACGCGCCGCCGCCAGCTGCTCCTCCAGCAGCGACGCGCGCTCACGCTCTCCAGCGAGGTTCGCCTCGCAGCTCTCCGCCGCCGACATCGCCTCGCGCAGGCGCTCCAGAAGCTGCTCGTAGGTCTCGCGCTCGACGGTCGCGCGTCCTGGGACCGCGAGGTCCTGATGTTCGGTCCCCGCGACCAGCTCCTCGAGAGAGAGGTCGAAGAACCCGGCGATCTCTTCGAGCAGGAGGCGCTCAGCGGGCCGCTCACCCTTGAGCACCCGGGAGAGGTGGGACGCCGAGACCTTCAGGTACTCGGCCAGCATCGCCTGCGACTTGCCGTTCTCGTCGAGCAGCCGCCGGATCTTGGATTGAAAGGTAGCGTCTTCCATGGGGACTCTTGGGGATTCGTGCCGGAGCACCGGTCCGGCACGAATCCATCTTGCTCGCGACGCAACGCCACGGCAACCCATCGGCGTTGCGCAACGTTGCGCAACCAGCAACGCGTCGATATTGCCCGGTTTTGAGCTGTTGCACGCCGCGGACAACACGCGCCTGCGGGACAACGACCGCGCCCATTGACGCGCCTGAACGTCCGAAAACCCGCGCCCCGAAAGCGTTCCTCGCTTCTGCCTCCCTTCGACCTCCCTCCTCCCTCCCGGTCTGGAGACTGCCCCTTGTCGCCGGCGGATGAGCCGCTGGCCCGAGCCGACAGGAGGCCCCGATGAAGTACCCGACCGAGGAGGAGTGGCGCTGCCGCAAGTGCGGCACGCTGCTCGGCATCCACCGCGGCGAGTCCGTCCACGTGAAGCACAAGCGCGCCCAGCTGGTCGTGCGCGGCCACGTGATGGCCGTGTGCCCGCGCTGCGCCGAGCTCAACGAGACCGACACGACGCCGCCGCCCGACGACGCGAGGCCGGCCGCGTAGGCCGGCCCCCACGAGGAAGAGCAACGCCCAACAACCCCAACCCGATCCGCGACTGATGAGGCCCCGAGAGGTCCGCCACGCGCCGCAGAAAGCCCCCGCAGGGGCGGCGCCCAGCAGGTCCGGCAGCACCGCTGGAGACCTCTCATGCGCCTGGAAACCGTTCGAACCGCCCTCGAGCAGCAGCTCCGATCCCCCGTCACCGACCACACCTTCCGCGCCGCCCGGGCCCGCCACGCGGCGCTCGCCGACTTCGACGGCCCCGACGAGGCCATCACCTTCCTGAACAGCCGCGGGCCCGACGGCTGCCAGCGCCGCAGCGCCGTCACGGCGGCGATGATCGCCGAGGCCCAGCGCCGCGAGACCGGCACGTGGTCGGCGCTGCTGATGCTGGCCTACTTCCCCGGGTTGCTCGGCATCCGCTCGACGATGAAGCCCTCGGCCGGGCTCGGCGCGGACGAGCTCAACGCGCTGCTCGTCGAGAGCTTCCTCGAGACCGTGGGCGCGCTGCCGCTCGCGACGCAGGGCAAGCTCGCCGTCGTCAACCTCATCCTCGGCACGCGCAAGGCCGCGTGGCAGCACCTCGCCCGCGAGACGGCGCGCGCCGAGCGGGAGGAGCCGCTGCCCGAGCACGCCGACGACGTGTTCGCCTGCCACTACCCCTCGCCCGAGCGCATCGCGCTGGCCCGCGAGGCCGAGCGCCTGCTCGAGCCCGAGCGCATCCGCGACTGGGTCGAGGACCTGCTGCGCGACGAGACCGAGGACGACCTGCTGCTCGTGCTCGGCACCCACGCGACCGGCAAGCCGCTCATCGACTGGGTCCGCGACCAGCACCCGCACCTCGATGGCGACGCGCTGGTGCGCGAGTACGGCCGGCTGCGTCGCCGCCGGTCCCGGCTGCTCGAGCGGCTGCGCGACCGCCTGGCCGAGTCGCCCCTGTCCCAGGCCTCGTTCCGCGCGGCTCTCCTCCTTCGTGACCGCGACCTCTGTCGCCTGCACCCGGAGGGCCACGCATGACCACCGCCCACGCCAGCATCCGCAGCGCCTTCCACGAGCTGACCCTGACGCTGCTCGGCCTCTTCGAGGTCTACGGCGCCGACCCGGCCCTCGTGGAGCACGCCGCCGACGAGATCGAGTCGATCCTCCGCCGCCACCTCGGCGCCCCCGCGGGCCCGCCCGGCGCGAAGGGGAAGCTCGCCCTCGAGCGGCTCCTCGATGAGCTCGAGGCCGCGCAGGCCTCCGCCCCCAACCCGCAGACCGCCCACTGACGACAACCCCGGGCCGGATGGCCCTCGACCGAAGGAGAACACCGATGAGCACCAACGCCTGGGACACCGCCTCCCGCCTCGCCGACAAGCACGCCAACCAGGGCGGCATCTTCATCCGCCTCGCCGCCAACGGAGACAAGGTCGTGGGCGCCTTCTGCGGCGAGCCCTTCGCCCGCGAGGTCGTCTGGACCGGCGAGCGCTACGAGACCTACGACCCCGCCGTCCACACCGACAAGCGCCCGAGCCTCCGCGTGATGCTCAACTTCTTCGTCCCCGACGAGGACGACATGAAGGTCATCGAGGGCGGCACGGTGTGGTTCAAGGACGTGCTGAAGGTCCGCGACAAGTACGGCCTCGACAAGTGGCTCTTCGAGATCGAGCGCCACGGCGACGCCGGCGATCCGAAGACGACCTACAGCATCCTGCCCGAGGAAAAGATCGACGACGCGATGCGCGCCCGCATCGCCGAGGCCGAGCCCCACGACCTCGCCTCGATCGGCAGCGGCGACGCCTCGGCCAGCGCCGACAAGGGCGCGGCCAAGCCCAGCGCCGGCGGCTCCGGGGGCGCCATCGACCCGCGCGTCGCGAGCGAGCTGGTCGGCCGCCTCAAGGCGCTGCCCCGCTCCGACGTCGACGCCTTCCTCGCCGAGCTCGGCGTCAAGCGCGTCCGCGACCTCAAAGCGAGCGACGTGGCTGCGGCCAAGAAGGCGCTCGACCGCCTCGAGGCGGCGCTCCGCGCGAGCGGCGGCGATGAGGACGACTCCATCGACCCCTTCGCCTGATCGAGAGGTGCGTCGTGGTGCACGCCATCGTCGACAGCGCGATCCACATCGCGGAGGGCGACCTGCCGCCGCGGTCGCTGGCGCTCCTCCACCGGGCGCTCTCGTTCCCGAACCCCGAGCACGCGCTGCGCGAGCGGATGGGGCGGTGGACGGGGGCGACCCCGGAGGAGCTCTGCCTCATCGACCGCGACGCCGCCGGGCGCCTCGTGTTCCCCCGCGGGGCGGCGGCCGTCGTGCGCGACGCGGTCGCGTCGGCGGGCCGGCAGGTCGCCTTCGACGACCGGCGCGTGCGCCACGAGCCGGTCGGCTTCGAGCTCGCCCTCTCGCTGCGCGACTACCAGGAGGAGGCCGTCCGTGCCCTCGTGCGCCACACGCAGGGCACGGCGGTCCTCCCCTGCGGCGCGGGCAAGACCGTCATCGGCGCCGGCGCGATCGCCCGCGCGCGCCAGCCCGCGCTCGTGCTGGTGCACACCCACGACCTGCTGGAGCAGTGGCGCGCGACCCTGCGTGACGCGCTCGGCGTCGAGCCCGGCGTCATCGCCGGCGGCAGCGCGGCGCCCGACGTCGTGACCGTCGCGACGGTGCAGACGCTGGTGAACCTCGCCCCCGCGGCGCTCGCCGAGCTCGGGGCGCGCTTCGGCACGCTGATCGTCGACGAGTGCCACCACGTCCCGGCCTCCACCTTCCGCGACGTGGTCGCGGCCATGCCCGCCTTCTACCGCTTCGGCCTCACCGCCACGCCCGAGCGCAGCGACGGCCTGACCCCGATGCTCGACCTCGCCCTCGGCGCGCCCGTGTTCCAGGTCGACCACGCGCGCCTCGTCGAGGCCGGCCACCTCATCGTGCCGGAGGTCGTCGCGGTGAGCACCGGCGTCTCCTCCGACGCGGGCACGCACACCGAGCTCGTGGCCCGGCTCGTGCGCGACGCGGAGCGCAACGCGCTGCTCCTGCGCCTCATCACCGAGGCCACCTTCAACCGCCACGCGACGCTCGTGCTCTCGGCCCGGGTCGAGCACTGCGAGCACCTCGCGCGGCAGCTCTGCGAGGACGACGTCGCCGCGGCCGCGCTCACGAGCCGCACGCCGAAGCGCCAGCGCGCCGCCATCCTCGAGGCCTTCCGCGCCGGCGAGCTCGCGGCCGTCTGCGCGACCTCGCTCGCCGACGAGGGCCTCGACGTCTCCCGCCTTGAGCGCCTGATCCTCGCCACCCCCGCCCGCGCCGAGGGCCGCACCATCCAGCGCCTCGGCCGGCTCATGCGGCCGCACCCCGGCAAGCGCACGCCGGTGCTCTACGACCTGGTCGACGACCACCCCATCGCGCGCCGCCAGCACGCCGCGCGCCGCCGCGCCTACCGCAAGGTCCTCGGCGCCGACACCCCGATCTCGGTGCTGGCGAGGGAGGCCGCTTGAACGACTTCCGCGCCATCGTCGACAGCGTCCGCGACCGCACCGACCTCGCCGCGCTCATCGGGCGGGACGTCGAGCTGCAGCCGGCCGGCTCGGTCCTCAAGGGCCGCTCGCCGTTCCGCGCCGACAGCGACCCGTCCTTCGTCGTCTGGCCCCACAGCCAGACCTGGCGCGACTTCTCGGGCGGCTCGAGCGACGGCGGCGACTGCGTCGACTACGTGATGGCGCGCGACGGCGTGGGCTTCTGGGACGCCCTGCACACCCTCGCCGACGAGGCCGGCGTGGCGCTCCCCGGCCGCGAGGACGCGCAGCTCAGCGCCGAGCTCGACCGCCTCTCGGAGCGGCGCCGGGTCGAGAACCTGCTCACCGAGGCCGCCCGCTACTACCACCAGGTGCTCCCGTCGAAGCTGCGCGCCGCCTGGTTCAAGGACCGCTACGGCTTCTCCGACGAGACCGTCGACAAGCTGCAGCTCGGCTGGGCCGACGGCCACCTCTACGAGCACCTGGTCGGCGCGCTCGGGGCCTCAGAGGACGAGGCCCTCGCCACGGGGCTGTTCGTGCGCTTCCGCGACGGCCACGTCACCGACTTCTTCCAGCAGCGCCTCGTGTTCCCGTACTGGCGCCGCGGCCGGGTCGTGTACTTCATCGCGCGGCAGACCGAGCTCACGCCCGAGGCCCCGTGGGAGGAGGCCAAGTACAAGAAGCTGCTCACGCGCTCGGACAAGCACCCCTACGTCTCGGCCCTCGTCCAGAACGACACCTTCTACAACGAGGACGCGGCCACCCGCGCGGGCGTCCAGCAGCTCCTCGTCACCGAGGGCGTGACCGACTGCATCTCCGCCCTGCAGGCCGGCGTCCCGTGCATCTCGCCGGTGACCGTCCGCTTCCGCAAGAAGGACCTGCCGAAGCTCATCGCGCTGACCGAGCGCGTCGCCGAGGTGGTGATCTGCAACGACTCCGAGGCGAGCGGCGCCGGGGAGGCCGGCGCCTTCGAGACCGCGGCCGCGCTCCAGGCGGCGGGCCGCGTCGTCCGCGTCGCCCGCATCCCGCGGCCCGAGGGCAAAGACAAGGTCGACCTCAACGAGCTCGTCGCCCAGGGCGGCCCCGAGGCGCTGCACAAGGTGCTGCGCGAGGCCGCCGACTGGGTCGAGCACCAGCTCGAGCGCATCCCGGCCGACGCCCCCAAGCACGAGATGAGCGCGCGCCTGCGCGAGCTGCTGCCGCTGCTGCGCACCGCCGACCCCGTGCTCCGCGACGGCTACGCTGACCTCATCAAGCGCCGCTTCAAGCTGCGCGCGCAGACCGTCCGCGAGCTCCTGAGAGAGCCACCGGCAGAGCGAGGCGCGCGGAAGAACACGGGCGACGACGAAGAAGACGGCGGCGACGAGCCCCAGGGCCCCGGCCTCAAGGGCGAGGTCCTCGAGGACACCGACCACTACTACATCCTCGGCCGCCGCGGAGAGCCGGTCACCATCTCCACCTTCGCCCTCGAGCCGGTGCGCCGCATCGCCACCGACGAGGGCGACATCATCGACGCCGACGTCACCACGACGTGCGGCCGCACCTACCGCGGCGTCCGCTTCCCCCGCGACGCCTGGCACAGCAAGCGGCACCTGCTGCGCGTCCTGAAGTCGGCCGACATGCTCTGGACCGGCTCCGACGACAACGTCCAGGGCGTGCTCAAGCTCCTCGCCGAGCGCGACGTGCCAGCCCTGCGCGGCATCACGAACCTCGGCTACGTCGAGCTCGGCGGCGAGCCGCTGTGGGTGGTGCCCGAGAGCGTGGTCGGTCGCGGCGGCGCGACGCTGCCCGACGACGTGCTCTTCGTCGACGCCGGCGACGCCCTGCACAAGCGCCTCCGGCCGCTCGACCCGATCGACCCCGCGGTGGAGGCGGCCACCGCCGCGCTCGTGCTGCCGAAGCTCCTCGAGCTCAACACGCCCGAGGTCATCCTGCCCATCCTCGGCTGGTTCTTCTCGGCGCCGCTCAAGCCCCGCATCCACAAGGCCCTCGGCCACTACCCGATCCTCTGCGTTTGGGGCACGCAGGGCTCCGGCAAGAGCTCGCTCGTGATGGAGGTCTTCTGGCCGCTCTTCGGCATCCGCTCGGCCGAGCCCTTCAGCGCCACCGAGACCGAGTTCGCGCTGCTCAAGCTGCTCTCGTCGACCAACTCGGTCCCCGTGTTCATCGACGAGTACAAGCCCTTCGACATGCCGAAGCACCGGCGGCACACGCTGCACCGGTACATGCGCCGCCTCTACACGGGCGAGGTCGAGAGCCGCGGGCGCGCCGACCAGACCGTCGTGAGCTACCGGCTGCACGCGCCGCTCTGCCTCGCCGGCGAGACGCGCCCGATCGAGTCCGCCCTGGTCGAGCGCATCGTCACCGCGAACCCGAGCAAGGACACGCTGCCCGAGCACCCGCAGTTCATCCGCGCCTTCCAGAAGCTCAAGACCGTCGATCTCGGCCTGCTCACCCGCAGCATCGTCCGCCACCTGCTCGGCCGCGACACCCAGGCCGACCTCGCCCTCGCGCAGCAGGTCGTCGAGGCCACGCTCGCCGGCCGCGAGGTGCCGCTGCGCATGAAGGACAACCTCGTCGCCACGGTCTGCGGGCTGATCCACTTCGAGGGGTACGCGGCGAGCTTCGGCCTGAAGCTCCCCGAGCTCGACGTCGCCGCCTTCGTGGCCGCCCAGTGCGACGACCTGCTCGAGAGCGGCGGGCGCACGGTGAAGACGGGCCTCGACTACTTCCTCGAGATCCTCTCGAGCCTCGCCGTGAGCGGCGGCATCCAGGACGGCCGCCAGTACACCTACTCGGGCGGCCACCTCGCGCTGCACGTCGCCTCCTGCCACGCCGCATACGCCGAGCACGCGCGGCGCGTCGGCTACGAGGGCGAGGTCCTCGACAAGAAGGCCCTCGTCCGCCAGCTGCAGGAGAACCAGCGCCGCGGCGGCTACGTCGTCGACGTCAGCCGGCCGGTGAGCT
>JBMNNX010000191.1:0-13165 GCA_050942745.1 Myxococcales bacterium | reverse complement strand
GCACGAGGACCGCTGACGCATCGATCGGAGCCGTCAGCGGCTGTATCCTCCACGGAGCGTCTGGGGCGGCTCAGTGCCGAAGGGCTTTTCCCCGACGCTCTCCTAGTTGTGAGGCGCCGGCCACCTGCTTTGCCGCGGCGGATACCTAGTTGTGAGGCGCCGGCCACCTGCTTTGCCGCGGCGGATACCTAGTTGTGAGGCGCCAGCCACCTGCTTTGCCGCGGCGGATACCTAGTTGTGAGGTGCCGGCCACCTGCTTTGCCGCGGCGGACACCTAGTTGTGAGGCGCCGGCCATCTGCTTTGCCGCGGCGGATACCCAGTTGTGAGCCACCAACCGCCCGCTCGTCAGGGGCGAGGCAGCAACCGGTCGCAAGGCCTGCCCCAGCGCCTCGGCCCGGCCCCATCACTCACAACTCATAACTCAGAACTCACAACTTCCCTCATTTCTCCCCGCGAGCCCGAGCCTCGAAAAACCGATAAGTCATCTCCAGCCCACGCGCGAGCTCGACCTCTGGCTTCCAGCCGAACAGCTTGCCGGCGAGGCTCGGGTCGATGCAGCTACGCATCTGCTCGCCGGGCTTTGCCGGCGCGTGGACCGCAGGCTTGTCGAGCCCCGGTACGGCGACGAGCATGTCGTAGAGCGTGTTGACGTCGGTCTCGATTCCCGTGCCGATGTTCACCGCGCCGACGAAGTCGCTCTGCATGGCCAGCAGGTTGGCTCGGGCGACGTCGTCCACGTAGACGAAGTCGCGGGTCTGCTTGCCCTCGCCGAAGATCTGGCAGTCCTTCCCCTCGAGCAGCCGGCTGCAGAAGATGGCCACCACGCCCGCCTCGCCGTGCGGGTTCTGCCGCGGGCCGTAGACGTTCGCGTAGCGCAGCGCCGTGTACGACAGGCCGTACTGCTGCCGGTAGTAGTTGAGGTAGAGCTCGCCGGCGGCCTTCGAGACGCCGTACGGCGAACACGGCCGCTGCGGGTGCGACTCGGGCGCGGGGAAGACGTCCTGCTCGCCGTAGATGGCCCCGCCGGTCGAAGAGAAGATCACCCGCTTCGTGCCCGCCTTGACCGCGGCCTCGAGGATGTTGATGAAGCCGCCGATGTTCACGTCGGCGTCGAAGCGCGGATCGGCCACCGACCGGCGCACGTCCATCTGCGCGGCGAGGTGCGCGATGGCCTCCGGCTTCTCGTCGAGGATGAGCTTCGCGGCCTCGGGCGAGCGGATGTCGAGCACGTGCAGGCGCACCCGCGGGTCGAGGTTTTCACGCCTGCCGCTGGAGAGATCGTCCACCGCCAGGACTTCGAAGCCCTGCGCGAGAAACTTGTCGCAGACGTGCGAGCCGATGAAACCGGCGCCACCGGTCACCAGGACCTTCATGAGTGCCTCCAAGGGTTGAGACGCGAATGGGTTCGGGGCCGCGAGGCTCCGAGGGAGAGTTTTCGGACTCTACGGGCCCGCTTCAAGGCTTGCCGCCGGCGCGGAGCTGCCCGCGGAACCAGGCGACCGTGCGCTGCAGGCCTTCGTGCAGCGGGATCTGCGGCTCCCAACCGAGCACTTCCTTCGCGCGGCGGATGTCGGGCCTGCGCTGCTTGGGGTCGCCCTTGGGCAGCGGGTGGAAGGTGACCTTGCCGCTTCCGCCGGCCACCTCGCGCACCGCCTCGACGAACTCGAGCATCGTGAACTCGCCCGGGTTGCCGATGTTGACCGGGTCGGAATAGCCGCTCTCGGCCAGCAGCAGGATGCCGCGCACGAGATCGTCGACGTAGCAGAACGAGCGGGTCTGCTTGCCGTCGCCAAAGACGGTGAAGTCCTCGTCGCGCAGCGCCTGGCCGATGAAGGCGGGAACGACCCGACCGTCGTCGAGCCGCATGCGCGGCCCGTAGGTGTTGAAGATGCGCACGATGCCGGTGTCGACCCCGCGGCTGCGCCGGTAGGCCGAGACGATGGCCTCGCCGTAGCGCTTCGCCTCGTCGTAGACCGCGCGCGGGCCGATGGGATCGACGTTGCCGAGGTAGCCCTCGTGCTGCGGGTGCACGAGCGGATTGCCGTAGACCTCGGAGGTCGAGGCCTGGAGGAAGCGCGCCTTCTTGGCGAGCGCGAGCTCGAGCGCGTTCTCGGTCCCTCGCGACCCGGTCCGCAGCGTCTCGAGCGGAAGCTGCGCGTAGTCGATGGGCGAGGCGGGAGAGGCGAAGTTGAGCACGTAATCGACCGGTCCCTCGATGTCGAAGGGCTCGACGATGTCGCGCTGCACGAACCGGAAGCCCGGGTTGGCCTCGAGGTGCGCGATGTTCTCGCGCTTGCCCGTAATCAGGTTGTCGACCGCGACCACCTGATGGCCGCGCGACAGAAGGGTCTCGCACAGGTGCGAGCCGACAAAACCGGCGCCCCCCGTGACCACCCAGCGCTTGGTCGTCATGAGTTTCTGTTCCTTGGTTGGTGGGCGCTATTTGCGATCGTCGAGCAGGCTCATCTGCCCGGGCAGGTCCTTCTTGTGCTTGTCGAGCACGAGGTCGATGCCCTCCCGGATGAACGTCGCCACCGGCCGCTGGGTCCTCTGGCTCAGGATCTTCAGCAGCTCGTTCTGCTCTGGGGTGATGTAGACGGTCGTTGAGATCTTGTTGCGGGCCATCAGGCTGGCTCCCCTCGCGAAGCGCATGAGCGCCGTTTCGCGGGGCGGGACCCTATATGGCCATATGTTTACTGTCAAATAGCGTCGCGAAGTCGGCCGTTGCTGCCGCCGCCCGGGTCGCCCGAGCACCCCATCCAAGCTCGAACGGGAGCCAGCGGACCGATCGATGCGGCAAGAGTCCCGCATTTTCAGGCGATTAGACGCATCAGAAAACGCCTCGAGAAGGCATCCTACGGCCTTGAGAATGGCCCAGGAGGCGCGCGACGAGGCCCAGGCCTATTACAGCAAGCCTGCTGGCCCAAAATCGCTCTACGGGCCAGCCAGGGGCCTCCCTGGGCCGATGCGGCCCGAAAACCGCGTCGACAGAGCCTGCGGAGCGGGCACGGCGGCGCGGCGCAGCGTCGCGCACCGGCGCGTGGCGCCAACGCGGACGTCGGCGCGCTCGCCTTGGCCATCGGCAACGCCAAGCGGCTGCCAGCCCGGATCCGTTGACCGCCCGCAGAATCTCGTGACCCGGGCGACCGCCCGGTCAGCGGCTAGCCTCAGGAGAAGCCGCCGTGCCCGCCGCAGCTCGAGCCGCCCGACTTGCCCGCGCTGTTCCCGAGCGAGATCGCCGGGGCGGACAAGAGGCGAACGGCATCCTTCGCGCCGCAGGTAGGGCACTGGACGACCATGTCAGCGTCCGCGGCGCGCACGAGATCTTCGAAGCGCTCGCGGCAGGTTCGGCACTCGAATTCGTAGAGCGGCATATCTCCTCCAGCCCTGCCCATGGCGCATCTCGCTGCTCGGGCGCGCGACCCTCGGTTTCCTCTCCGCAGGAAGAAGCGTCCTCCGGGCTCTCGACTCTCGACTGTCGCTCCTATGTAAGCCTACAGCGTCCCCAAGGGTTCGCGCGTGCCCCGAGGACCGATCGGCCTGGTATCCTCACGCCTTCTATCAGACAATGGACCCGCCGATGCGCTGTCCGTCCCTCCCCTTCCCTGCTCTCCTGATGGCGCTGAGCCTCTCGTTCGCCGCCTGCCAGTGCGAGTCCTTGCCGCCGAGCGTCGCCTGCGCGAGGGACGCGGACTGCAGCCCCGGCTCCGAGTGCCGCGAAGGCGTCTGCACGAAGGTGTCGCCCGACGCGGGCCTCGATGCCGAAGAGCAGGACGCAGGCGACTCCACCGACGCGGGCTGTCCCCGCCCCTGCGGCCAGAGTTGCTGCGGCGATAAGGAGGTGTGTGAGGAGAGCACCTGCCGCACCGACTGCGGCGCCCAAGCCCGCTGCGGCGCGGCGGGCTCGGAGCGCTGCTGCGCCGAGGGCGAGGTCTGCTATCGCGAGGAGTGCGTCGTCCCCGGGCCGACCTGCGAGACGGCCGCCGACTGCCTCCCCGGCGAGTACTGCGACCCGGCCATCGGCCGCTGCCTCGAGCGCGGCGAAAGCACCTGCGAGTACCGCCCGCCCGCCGGCGCCTTCAGCCCGTCGGACCGCTGGCACTTCGCGGCCACGACCGACAGCTACAGGCAAGTGATGATGACCCCGGTGGTCATCGACGTGAACGCCGACGGCGTGCCCGACGTGCTCGCCAACTTCTTCGGCCCGGGCGGCTACAACGCGGCCGGGGTCATGCGCGCGCTGTCGGGCGACGACGGCCGGCTGCTGTGGACGAGCGCCGACTCGGCCGACCAGCACATCCGGCCCCCGGCGAACATCGCCGCCGGCGACCTCGACGGCAGCGGCCGGATCCTCGTCGTCACCGTCTCCTTCGCCGGGCCGCTCATCGCCTTCGACGGCGCGAGCGGCGCGCTCGTGTGGACCTCGCACGACGAGTCGGGGGCGCCCGCCGACTGCGCGGCGAAGTGGGGCGGCCCGAGCCTGGCCGACCTCGACGGCGACGGCAGCGCCGAGGTCATCTGCGGCCTGAAGGTCTTCGACAAGGACGGCCTGCTGCGCTGGGACCGCGGCCTGGGCGTCGGCAGCGTCGGCCCCTTGAGCGTCGCGGCCGACCTCGACGGTGACTGGCGGCTCGAGGTGACCGACGGCGCCATGGCCTACCGCCACGACGGCACGCCGCTGTGGGCGGAAGACGCCGTGGGGTTCGGCGGCTTCCCGGCGACCGGAGACTTCGTCGACGCCTCGAACATGCCCGGGCGCGACGGCCGGCCGGAGCTCGTCGTCGTCAACAGGGGCACGCTGGCGCTCGTCGCCGGGGCGACGGGGCAGGTGCTGGCCGGACCGGCGCCGCTGCCCTCCTGGAACGGCACCGAGTGCGTCCAGGGCGGCGGCACCCCGGGCAACGGAGGGCCGCCCACGGTCGCCGACTTCGACGGCGACGGGCAGGCCGAGATCGGCGTCGCGGATCTCGACTGCTACACCGTCTTCAAGATCGCCCTCGACGCCGGCACCCCCGTGTTTCAGGTCCTGTGGTCGAGGAAGGTGCAGGACCACAGCTCCTCGGTCACCGGCAGCTCGGTCTTCGACTTCGAGGGCGACGGGGCCGCCGAGGTGGTCTACGCCGACGAGGTGCTGCTGCACGTCTTCCGGGGCGCCGACGGCGAAGAGATCTTCAGCCGCCCGAACTGCTCCGGCACCACCTACGAGTACCCGGTCATCGTTGACGTGGACGGCAACGGGCGCGCCGACATCGTCATCGCCCAGAACACCTACGCGGCGACCGGCCTCGGCTGCGATCCCTCGGTGCAACCGGGCATCCACGTCTACAGCGACGCCGCCGACAACTGGGTCAACACCCGTCGCATCTGGAACCAGCACGCCTACCACGTCACCAACGTCTGCGACGGCATCGACCGCGCCTGCGGAGGCCGCGGCGCCGAGGGCAACACCTACGGCCGCATCCCCGCCACCGAGATGCCGAACTGGGCCTTCACCAACCTGCCGCCCGGCGAGCACGCGCTCCCGCTCAACAACTTCCGCCAGAACGTCCAGGGCGAGGGGCTCTTCAGCGCGCCCGATCTCGTCGGGCAGGAGCTGTCCGCCGACCGCTCGGGATGTCCGGCCGAGCTGACGCTCTTGGCGCGGGTCGCCAACGACGGAGCGCTCGGGATCCTGTCCGGCTTGAAGGTCGCCTTCTACAAGGAGGGCTCGCCACGCGAGCTGCTCGCGGTCGGCGAGACGCGCGCCAGGCTGCTGCCGGGCGAGAGCGAGGTCGTCAGCGCCGTCTGGAGGCCGCCGGCCGGAAGCGAGCCGAAGATCCACGTGGTCGCCGTCCTCGACGACGACGGCAGCGGCGCGGGCGCCGTCTCCGAGTGCCGCGAGGCGAACAATGAGCTTGGCCCCATCGAGACCGGCTGCGGCTCGGGGCCCAACTGAGCGCGCGGTTGACGTTGAGGCAACCTGCGGAACATCAAGGTCTTTCTTTCTAGCCCGGGATGAATATGAAGCTCTCCTACGCCAGCGTCCTCACCGCAGTGCTCCTCGTCGCCTGCTCCGGCTCCGATCAGAAGGAGGAGACGGTCAGCCGCGACAAGGTCACCGAAGACACCCTCGTAGACGGGGTCAAGGAGGAGCGGCGAGGCGACGTGACCGTCAAGGAGTTCGACCTCAACCGCGACAAGCAGCCCGACGTCTGGAAGTACTACCAGTCGGTCAAGGAGGAGGACGGCCGCCCGTTCGACAGGCTGGTGCGCAAGGAGCTCGACATCAACTGGGACGGCAAGATCGATATCTGGCGCTACTACGACGAGCGCGAGCAGGTCGCGCGCGAGGCGCTCGACCTCGACTTCGACGGGCGCATCGACCAGGTCAACTACTACGAGAAGGGCCAGATCACGAAGAAGGAGAAGGATCTCGACTACGACAGGAAGGCCGACCTCTGGGTCTTCTACGAGAAGGGCAAGATCGTCCGCAAGGAGCGCGACACCAACGGCGACGGTAAGATCGACTACTGGGAGTACTGGGAAGGTGACTCGATCGACCGCGTCGGCGAGGATCTCGACGGCGACGGCAACGTCGATCGCTGGACCAAGAAGAGCGCCTCGGGCGGGTAGCGGCTAGTCCAGCGTTTTCAGGTTCCCGGGCCCCGCCTTCGAGAGGAGGCGGGGCCCACTTTTTCGGGAAACACGATCCGGAGCGCCGGCCTTCGTGCCGGCGTCCCAGGACCCGCGAATCGGCTGCCTGGCTCCAGGATGGGCGCATTGCCATGCATTGCCATGCGCCCCTATCAGCGGCAGCAGGGATTCCGGAGCGCCAGCCTTCGCACCGGTCGCCGGCAACCCGCGAATCGCCCGCACCTCTGCCCGATTCCTCGACGGGCGCATTGCCGTTGCCATGCGCCCCTACCAGCGGCAGCAGGGATTCCGGAGCGCCGGCCTTCGTGCCGGCGTCCCGGGAACCCGCGAATCGCCCGCACCTCTGCTCGATTCCTCGACGGGCGCATTGCCATGCGCCCCTACCAACCTGCGACCGATTGCTCCAATCCCAGGCGAAGCCGGGTCCGTCAACTCTCGACTCTCGACTAGCCTCCGTTCCCCTTCGCCGGAACCGTCGCCTTCCCCTCGCCGGCCTCCGACTCCTCGATCGCCCACGGGCTGGGCAGCAGCGGCGGCCGCTCGTTCGCTTGCGCCGAGCGCTGCAGCTCGAGCTCGGAGATGAGGACCGCCGGCACGACCGCCGAGACCGGGACGTAGCCGCTCTCGGCCCCGCAGAAGCCGTTGAAGACGCCCGGCTCGTCGCCAGTGGCGATCACCTTGTTGATGGTGGTCAGGGGCGTTCCGACCATCTCCACCCCGCGCACCAGCTCCTCCCTGCCGGTTTTGGCGTCTACCCGGTAGACGAGCCGCAAGATGCCCTTGAACGCCTGGTAGCCGTAGGACGAGGTGTTGGTGTTGCCGCCGCTGATGTCCTCGATGATCAGCGCGTAGGGTTTCTTCTGCCGACGCGCCTCCTCGACGAGCATCCGCTTGAGCTTGTCGTAGCTCACCTTGCGCGCGCTCTCGACCAGAATGTTGCCCATGCGCGACATCGGCGGGCGGTTCCCCTGGGCGCGGCCGTGGCCGTTCGAGCTCGCGAAGCCCTTGACCGGCCTGCGCGACATCAAGAAGCCCTGCAGCTTGCCGTCCTTGACCAGCTCGACGCGCTGGGCGGGCACGCCCTCGTCGTCGTAGCGATAGAAGCCGTTGAGCGGCCGGCCTCCCATCTCGCGAAGGGTCGGGTCGTCGATGATCGACAGGAACGCGGGCAGCACCTGGCGGCCGATCTGGCCTTTGAAGGTGCGCCCCTCCTTGTCGTTCTCCTGGCGATCGCCTTCGAGCCGATGGCCGACCACTTCGTGGAAGAGCACGCCGGCCGCGCGCGGCGCGAGGATCGCCGGTCCGGTGTAGGGGTCGATGACCGGCGCGGTCCGCAGGGCGCGCAGCTCGGAGATCATCTGCGCGGTGTCGCGCTTGATCACCTCGAGCTCGGGCAGCTCGGCCTCGGTCGGCGCGTAGTAGTCGCGGCTGTTCTCGAGGAGCTGGCCGTCGACGGCGCGGGTGACGGCCTGGATGTGGACCGAGTACATCGTCGCCTCGGTCACCAGCCCGCTGCCCTCGCTCGAGGCGAAGTAGCGCACCTCCTTGCGCGCCTCGACCTTGATGTCCGAGTCGAAGATCTCGGGGTAGCGTTTGAACAGCCCGCCGACCTCGCGCACGATGCGCTGGGCCCGCTGCGAGTCCCAGGCGAAGGGCTCGGGCGGCTGGATGAAGCGCGAGGGCTTCTCGCGCGAGAACGAGGCGGTCCGCTCCTCGGCGTCGACCTCGTAGACGCGCTTGCTCTTCTTCTTCAGGTACGCGGCGAGCCCGGCCTTGTACTTCTCGTCGGTGACCAGCCACAGCGCGTTGCGCAGCGCGCGCGGGTCGTCGTCGAGCGGCGCGTCCTTGCGCACCGCGTAGCTGTTGAGCGTCGCGAGGTCGAACATGTCCAGAGGATCGCCGCCCGAGTTGTCGAGCTCATAGGAGCCGACGCGCACGTCCACCGCGAGGCGTCGGTCGCGCAAGGCGTGGTCGGAGAAGACGGCGCCATAGCGCCCGGAGACCTGCCGCACCTCCTCGTCCTTGATCTGATAGGCGATGAAGTACGGCGCCTCGTACTCCTTGAGCTGCAGCTTCTCGATGGAGCGGGCGAGCTCGGTCTCCATCGCGCCGAGCAGCCGGACGCGAGCGTCCTCCTCGCCTAGGGCGACGGCGGGGACGGCAACCACGAGAGCGGCTATCAGCAGGGGCGTCTTCATGATCCACCTTTCTGCGCGACTCTTCGGACGGCGGGTCGGGCGGGAGGGCGATGATAGTCGCGACGGCGAGCCGACGGCACCGGCGCTTCGATCGCAGTGTCACGTTCGCCGAACGGCGAACGTGCCTGCTCGACGAGGGCGGGAAAGCGCGGCGTCCATCGCTCAGATGGCGCGACAGGCAAGCCGCTGCCAGCCACTTCGCTCACAAGCCGAGGCTCGCGCACGAATAAGCTGGTAGAGTTTCCCGCCCGACATTACTGACCCGATGCCAGCCCGCCGCTATACCTTCCCGATCGTCCTCGCGCTGTGCACCGGCGCCAGCCTCCTGCCGCTTTGGGTCGGCTCGCACCTGCCGGCCGTCGATGCGCCCCAGCACCTGTTCCTCATCCACGTGCTCGGGAACCTGGACGACCCTTCGCTCCCCTATCAAGCGCATTTCGTCGCGCGCCCGGGGCTGACGTACGTGACCTTCTACTACACGGTCCGCGCGCTCGCCGCGCTGGTCGGGGTCGAGGTCGCGCTCAAGCTGTGGCTGACGCTGGTGCTCGGCGCCATCCCGCTGTCGCTGCTGGTGCTGCTGCGGGCGCTCGGCCGCAGCCGCTGGCTCGCGCTGCTCGCTTGCCCGCTCATCTATACCGACAACTTCTACTGGGGCCTGTTCAGCTTCCAGTCGAGCCTGCCCTTTACGTTCTTCGCGCTCGGCTTCTTCGTCCTGGCGCTCGAGAGCGAGCCCGGGACCCGCAGAGCGTGGCTCGCGCTCGGCGGGACCGCGCTCAGCCTGCTGCTGCTGCAGCTCACGCACGCCGCGGGGATGATCTTCCCGGCGGCGGCCCTGCCGCTGCTGCTGTTGACGACGCGGTCGGACTGGGCGAGGCGCTGGCGCGCGCTGCTCGCCCTGGTCCCGGGCGTCGCCGTCTTTTTCGCCTGGCTGCTGTCGGGCGTGAACCGCGGGCGCCAGTACGGCAAGCCCGGCGAGCCGTGGAAGGCCTCCGGGCCGCTCTTCGACCTCGACAACTTCGTCTTCCATCCGCTGCGCCAGAAGGTCGGCAAGCTGCCCGAGCTGCTCACGAACGGCTTTTGGGACTGGGCCGACAGGCCGGCGCTTTACTTCCTCGCCGCGGTCGCGCTGCTCGTCCTCGTGCTCGCCGCGATGCGCCCACAGGCCTCGACGAAGCCGCTCGTCGCGCGCCTGCGCCCCGCGCTGCTGGCGCTGCTCGGGCTGGGCTTCTACTTCTTCCTGCCGGCCGACATCACCGGCTACATGTACCAAATCTACCCCCGCTACGCGCAGGTCGCGGCCCTGCTCGCGATCCCCGTCCTGCCCTTCCCCTCGGGCCCGCTCTACAAGGTCTTCGCCGGCGCGGCGGCCGCGCTCGCCGTCTACTCCGGGGTCAACCTCGCCGTGCTCTTCCACCGCTTCGACCTCGAAGCGCACAGCTTTGAGTCGGTCGCCCGCGAGATCGCGCCGCGCGCGCGCATCATGCACCTCGTGCTCGACCGCAACAGCCGCCAGGCGACGCACGCGGTCTACCTGCACTACGCCGCGCTCGCGGCCCTGCGCGTAGGCGGCGTGCCGAGCTTCTCGCTGGCGACCGACCCCTCGTTCCCAGTCGGATACAAGGAGGGCGCCAAGCCCCCGGCCCCGCCCTGGGAGTGGCAGCCGCAGCGATTCAACTGGAAGGAGCACGGCTCCTGGTACGACCATTTCCTGGTGCGCGGCGAGGTCTCGGCCGAGCGGCTCTTCGGGGCCCACTTCGAGGAGCTCGAGCTCGCCGCGAGCGCGGAGAAGTGGCACCTGTACCGTAAGAAAACGCACTGAAGCGGGAGCTGGCCGTTCTGGCTGGCTGCAGAATGGCGTCGAGGCGAACGACGCTTGCAGGCGGGCGGGCTCCCGAACGACAGCCGCCCGGGGAGAATGCGTGTCATGGCAAGGCAGAACGTGAGCGCGAAGAAGGTCCTCGAGCGGCTGCGCTCCAACGAGCCGGTCTCCTCCCTGGCCGCCGACCTCGGCGTGCGCGAGGCCGAGGTCGCGCTGGCGCGCGAGGTGGTGCGCCGTATCGGCGAACACCAAGCCGAGGCGGCCGGCCGGCTCTCCGACGCGCTCGCCCGCGCAGTCGTCGAGGCCGCCGTGCAGATAGAGCACGCGGGCTTCCTCAAGGCCGTCGCCGAGTCGGGCAACAAGAGCGCCTCGGGCGCGGCGCGCCGCGGCCTGGCCATCCTCAAGTCGCGGGGCATCGAGGTGAGCGTCGAGCCCACCGGCCAGCCGGTCTACCGCCCCGAGAGCCTGCGGCCCGAGGAGCTGCGCTGCCTCGTCTCGACTCACGACACGCTCGGCGACCGGCTCCTGTGGATCCCGCGCCCCCAACGCGGCGGAGGCCTGCAGCTCCTCACCGTGCTGATCTCCGACGACCACGGCATCACCCGCGTCGAGCTCGACGAGGTGAATCGCCGCTCGTTCCGCAGGCTGCGCGACGACATGCTCGCCAGCGGCACCCCTCACGGGATCGCGCTGCTCGAGATCCCGCTCTCGCGCGCCAAAGGGCTCATCGCCGCGGCGCGCCAGAAGATGACCCGCGGCCTCGACATCGAAGAAGAGGCGGTACTCGCGAACCTCTCGGGTGACCCGCGCGAGGCCGAGCCCCTGGCCAAGCGCGACCCGCCGCTCCCCGAGCCGCTCGAGAGCCAGCGCGTGAGCGAGTCGGCCCTGCTGCACGACGAGCCCGAGGTCACCACCTGGTACGCGGACGAAGCCGCGGCGCACGAGCTCGGGCTCAAGCTCGACGAGGTCATGACGAGCAGCCTCTACGTAGACGAGCCGCAGCGCATCGAGCAGGCCGAGCGCGAGATAGACCGCGCGGTCGAGCGCTACTTCGATCAGGACCGGCTGCAGACCTACGCGAACCGGCTCTTCGAGCTCGTCGAGGCCTTCCGCCAGAACGGCCGCGCCGAGGCCGCCGAGCGCGCCGGGGCTGCCGCGCGCGCGCTCGCCCGCGGGGCCGATCCGGCGACGGTCCCCTTCTGCCGCCGGCTCTTCGAGAAGCTGCTGCGCAGGCCGCTCGCGGGCTCTCAGGAGCGCCCGGCCGAGCCACAGCCCGAGCCCGAAGCGCTGATCGTGCCCGGGCGCTAGGCCCGCTCGGCTGGCGCGAGGGCCTCTGCTCGAGAAGCGGCCCTTGCCGCGCGGCGATCTGGCAGAGAGCGGCCGGGCGCGAACGGCCAGGCCGCGCCCGGGCCGCGGCGCGTCGTCCGGATCACCGGCGGCTGCGGGGTGCGGCCAGCGGCGCGGGTTGAGTCGCGCTCACCGCCGCGTGCGGAAGCGCGAGACGATCTCGACGGCGAGCTCGCTGCCGTCGGCCGCGGCCAGCCCTTCCTTGGCGCGCACGACATAGGCGCCATCCGACTCGAGGCCCACGTGCTCGATGACCAGGCAGCGCGGGCTGCCCGACTGCGAGATCCCCTGCCCGACCTCCGCGCCGCTCGCCTCGGTCTGCAGGACGAGGAAGCCTTCCGCGAGGGCCGGATCCATGTCGCGGTTGAAGCACACGACCGGCTCCGCCTGCAGATCGACCTCGGTCGCGCCGTCGTGCGGCGAGACGTTGACGATGGCCAGCGGGACATTCACCTCGAGCGAGGGCTCGCCACAGGCGGAGAGAGCGAGGGCGAATCCCACGGCGATCAGGGCTTTGTTGTGCATGGCGGGTCGAAGCTATCCGAAAGCGGGCGCGTTTCGCAACGCGACGAAAGCCGGGCCCATCGCCCCGGAGCTCGTTTTGAGCGAAGAATCGGTGTCCCCAAGTGGACGAGCTCACGGGCGCACCTGAGGCCGTCGTCCCAATCAGCTTGGGAGGCGAATCCGCGAGTGCCTCGACTCCGAGGCCCCCCGCTGGTCGCCCCTACGCTTTGAACCAACAGCTCCATCTGCGCGAGGTCATCCGGCGACCGGATTTGTGAACAGAGGCCGCGATTGAGGAGGGAGGGCCCGCCGTCTTGGCGGCCTGCGCGTGTGGTGACGGGATTGCGCAGTGGGAAGGTGGAGCAACACCAGATGCGCCACTCGTCATTCGGGCGTCCCAGAACGACCTGTCGCCACCACGACGTGGAGCTGGAGCTCCGCGGTCCATCCGTTCGGTCGCGGCACTGCAAGCTCGGCCTACGCTCGGGCTGACCGGTGTTGGTTCAAGGCCACAGCCGGCCAAAGGGCCGGTCTCTCGCTCCTAACTAACAGCTCCCCGCGCGTCCTCGATCTCGACTCGGTATCCCATGCGTCGGAGTCGGTTGAGCGCGCCCTTCTTGACCGCTTCCCTGTAACGGGCCTCGTAGTGCTCAGCGGTCTGGC
>JBMNNX010000190.1:0-13193 GCA_050942745.1 Myxococcales bacterium | reverse complement strand
CGAGAATGGCTCTCTTCATCCTTCGTTCTCCTGGGGCGGCAGGCTGCGCGGCATCGGCGGCCGCGGGGTGGGGCGCAGCGGAGCGGTGCTGGTGGGCAGATTGTCCGGCGCGAAGAGCCACAGGTGGTAGCCGCCGCGGTTGGCCTCGGGGTTGGCGATGATCTTCTTCTTGCCGGCCAGGCCCGCCTCGGCGGTCTCGATGAAGAGCCGGTAGCCGGTCACCGCGGGTGCCGAACGATAGGCCTTCGCGCCGAGCAGGAAGCGCTGCGCGTCGCCGGTGGCCCTCAGGCGCTTGTCCACCTCGTAGGCCTGGGCCTCGGCGATGCGCGCCGCGCTGCCGGCGCGGGCGGCGGGCAGGGCTTGGTTGCGGTGGGCCTCGGCCTGCTCGAGCAGCTTGAGCTGATCCTCGCGGGCCGAGAAGACGTCGCGGAAGGCGGAGACGACCTCGGCCGGCGGGTGCGCGTCGCGCAGCAGCACCGAGACGACCTCGATGCCGAGCTCGAGGCCGTCGGCCTCGCGCCGGAGCTGCTCCTCGAGGGCGCGCATGATCTTCGGCCGCTCGCTGGTGAGCACGTTGTCCACCGGGACGGTCGCGAGTACCTCGCGGACGAGCGATTCGGTGAGCCCGCGCACGATCTGCGAGACCTCCTTGGCGCGATAGAGCGCGGCGATGGGGTCGCGCGGGCGGTAGTGCACGACGAGGTTGAGATCGACGAGGCTCTCGTCACCCGAGAGCACCATCGCTTCCTCGCGCACCTTGAGGATGCCGGTGCGCTGGCCCGGCGGCTGCCCGGTGGCCTGGTCGGCCGCGGGCGCCTTCTCGATCACCCGGAAGCCGACCTCGACGCGCTCGATCGACTCGGGCCGGGTCTTCTTGATCGTCTCGATGGGCCAGGGCAGCCGGTAGTGCAGGCCCGGCTCGAGGCGGGCATCGACGATCGCCCCGAAGCGCGTGCGTACGCCGATCTCGCCGGGTCGCACCAAGGTCGTCCCGGAGAAGGCCCACAAGACGAGCGCGCCCGCGGCGCCGCCGGACAGCGCGCGTCGGCCACCCAGGCGCCGCAGCGACGCGATCCACGGCAGAACCTCGCGGGGCGCCCCGTCGCTCGGAGCGCGCGAGCCGAGGAGCTTGCCCAGCTTCGCGTGCAGCCAGCCGTCGAGCGCGTCGGTCTTCAGCTCGGAGCCGGCGAACAGGGCGCGCACCGAGGAGACGAACAGCTCGACGCCGGTGACGCCGATGAGAAGGGCGATGACCGCGGCGACGATGGGGTCGAGGCGGATGCCGATGGCGTCGCCCATCACCGCGAAGAGCACGGCGATGGAGCTGAGCATGTCCATGCGGCTGTGGTAGCCGTCGGCGGTGAGCGCGGGCGAGCCGGTCTCGCTGCCGACCATCAGCTTGAGCCGGGAGATGAAGTAGGCGATGGCGATGCAGACGAGCAGCCCGACGACGGCGAGCGGGAGCTGCGCGAGCGGCTGGGGCGGGCGGCGCAGCAGCGTAGTCACGATCTCGTAGGGCGCGTAGAGGATGAGCAGCGAGACCGCGTAGGCGATCCCCGCCTCGAGGCGCCGGAAGCGGGCCATCGGCTCGCCCTTCTTCTCGCTGCGCCGGCGCAGCCCGATGCCGAGCAGCACCACCGCGGAGACCGCCAGGTCCGAGAGGCTGTGCATCGCGTCGGCGGCGAGCGCGAGGCTGCCGGTCAGCTTGGCGAGCGCCGCCTTGGTGCCGATGAGCACGAGGTCGGCGCTGATGGAGACGAGTGAGGCGCGAATCCGCCGGTCGAGGCTCATAGGCCGGTGTTCCTCGTCCGGCGCGAGGCCGGCAGGTCGGTCTTGCGGGTGCCGAGCTCGAGGAGCTGGTTCTCCCGCTGCGCGAGGATCCTGCGCTCCAGGAGCGCCCCGTCCTCGAAGACGAGCTCGATGAGCGGAGCGCCGTCGAGGTTGTAGGTGCGCGAGATGCCGTGCTTGCGCCCCTGCCTCCAGGAGGTCATCTCCTTGAGCTTCGCCGCGAGCTCGCCGGAGCCGGAGATGGGCACGTGCCAGGCGACGAAGGTGCCCTCCCACGCAGCTCCGTCGCGGCGGATGCCGCAGCCGAGCTCTTCACCGGAGGCCGAGTAGAAGCAGTGCTCCTCGTGGGCGAGGCCGTCCTCGGTCCATTCGCGGGCGAGGACTCGAGGCGAGCCGTCCGGCCAGGTCTCGAGCGGCACGAAGTCGGCGCGCTTGCCCTTCATCGGCGAGGTGGAGGAGGGCAGGGCGGGCGCAGGGGCGGCGCTGGCCGCGGGCGTCACCGCAGGCGAAGGAGCCCCGGGGCCGGGGCGCGGCGGCTCTCGCCGCAGGACGAGCAGCAGCAGCGCGAGGGCCACCGGGACCGCCACGATAATCAGCAAGCCGGCAGCTCGGCCTCTCTTTTCCGGCGAGGTTTCCATGCTTCTCCAGCCCGGTGTCGCAGCCCGCATCCGGTCGGGCCAGGCGTCGTCTTACCAGGACGCCAGCCCGGAGTTGTCGGAAAAACGACGACTTGAGCCGCGATCTGAGGGCGAGGCGCAGGGCCTGGCGCCCGGGCTGGAGGCGGACGTGGAAGCGCCCGGATCGCCGGCCGCCACCAGAGCGGCCGCAGTGGCCGACGGGCGGGGAGAGGTTGCGCCGAGGGCTGTCGAAGTGGGTTGGTCTAGCCTGTCGGTTGAGCAACCAAGCACAGGGGGAGACAGATGCCGCGCGTGACGTTGAGCAGGCAGGTGCTCGAGCTCGTGCCGTTTCGGGCGTTCAGCTTCTTGATGGGCGTCGGGACGAACCCGGGGATCCGAGCGGCGATGGATGAGGCAGGCTACTCGGAGGCCGACCACGCCGAGGGCTGGCTGCTGCCCCACGATGCGGCCGGGTTTCGGGCCGGTCGCGCCGGCCCGCGAGGAGACGAGCCGTCAGGTCCGTGAGGCCTGGGACGCGGTCGGGCGAGTGTGTTGAGGCGCAATAGGCTCCTCTCCGGTCACCCCGAGCGAGAGACCGGCCCGTTGGCCGGCTGTGGCCTTGAACTAACAGGGGGAGCTGTTAGTTAGGAGCGTAGCCTTCCGCGGAACGCGGGAAGCGGAGTCGAGGGGCCGCGACGAATCGACGGGCCTTCGACTTCGCCGCCGACGCAAGCGTCGGCAGCAACGCTCAGGCCGAACGGAATTGGCCTCGCCGCACTTGAAGGCGGCCATCGGTTCTGTCCAGGTCGCTCGCCCGGTCCCCGCCGAGCGTAGGCCGAGCCAGCGAGGCTGGAGCCGAGGCCGTCTCGATGGGGCCCGCGCGCCTGCCGCCAGGGATTGGGACGCTAAGGAGCTCGGTCGCGACGAGCGCCATTCCCCGCGCGCCTGCCCGCGGGGATTGGGGGCCACGCTCGCGTTGGTCGCCGGCCTCCCGCGCCGCTACACTGTCGCCCCGATGACGAATGCTTCGGCAGACAGCTCACCGCTCCTCGAGGTGCGCGGCCTGGTCGCCCGCTATGGCGAGCGTACCATCCTGGACGGCGTGGACCTCACCGTCGGCCGCGGCGAGGTCCGCGTGGTGCTCGGCGGAAGCGGCTGCGGCAAGAGCACGCTGCTCAAGCACTGCATCGGCCTCATACAGCCGAGCGCCGGCTCGGTCCGCCTGCTGGGCGAGGACCTGACGACCATCGAAGGCGCGCCGCGCGAGAGGCTGCTGACGCGAATCGGCGTGCTCTTCCAGCACGGAGCGCTGCTCGGCTCGCTCACCATCGGCGAGAACGTCGCGCTGCCGTTGCGCGAGCACACCGGGCTGCCCGAGCCCATCATCCGCGAGATCGTCCGGCTCAAGCTTGCGCAGGTGGAGCTGTCGCACGCCGAGAATCTGTTGCCCTCCGAGCTGAGCGGCGGGATGCGCAAGCGCGCCGCGCTCGCCCGGGCGATGGCGCTCGACCCGCAGATCATCTTCTGCGACGAGCCTTCGGCCGGCCTCGATCCGCTCACCAGCGCCGAGCTCGACGAGCTGCTGCTGCGCCTGCGCGACAGGTTCGGCATGTCGGTCGTCGTGGTCACGCACGAGCTGGCGAGCATCGAGAAGATCTCCGACCGCGTGCTGATGCTCGCAGCAGGCAAGGTGATAGCCGACGGGACGCTCGCCGAGGTCAAGGCGACGCCGCACCCGGAGTGCCAGGCGTTCTTCGGCCGGGTCGCCGCCGGCGAGGTTCGCAAGGAGCGCAGCGCTCTGGACCTGCTCGAGGGGACGGGGTAGGGGCGCCGTCTCGCCGACAGCGAGGCTGGCCGAACGGCCGGCCGGCGCACGAGCCCTGGGCGGCCTCGCCCAGCGGCGCGCTCGTCCGTCAATGACAATCACGATTTTCGCGCATCCGGGGTAGATTGTGGCGCCTCGCGCCTCGAATGGTTCGGGGTGCGCTCGGCAGCAATCATGGAAAGCATCCTCGCCTCGATCATCGAAGAAGCCCGTCCCCTGCTCGCGCAGGGCCGTCCCGCCGACTACATCCCCGCGCTCGCCGAAGCCGTTCCCTCGCTCTTGGGCGTCGCCATCACCGAGACCGGAGGCCGCGTCATCGCCTCGGGCGACGTGCACGTGCGCTTCACCATCCAGAGCATCTCGAAGGTGCTCACCCTTGCCTACGCGCTCGAGCAGGTGGGTGAGGCCGAGGTCTTCAGCCGCGTCGGCAAAGAGCCGACCGGCGACCCGTTCAACTCGATTATCCGGCTGGAGACCTCGGCGCTGCGCAAGCCCTTCAACCCGATGATCAACGCCGGGGCCATCGCCGTCGTGGGCCTGCTGCCGGGCAGCTCGCCCGACGAGCGCTTCGAGGGCCTGCGCGCCTTCATCGCCCAGGTCGTCGGCCGGCCCGACGTGGGAATCGACGAGCGGGTCTACGAGTCGGAGAGAGCCACCGCCGCGCGCAACCGCGCCATCGGCTGGGTGCTCAAGGAGATGCGCCTGATCGAGCCGCCGGTCGAGGACGTCATCGACGTCTACTTCCGCCAGTGCTCCATCGCGCTCGACGCGGTCGAGCTGTCGCGCATCGGGGCATTCCTCGCCTTCGACGGGCGCAGCCCGCTCGACGGACGGCCGCTTGTCTCGGCGCGCACGGCGCGCATCGTCAAGAGCTTGATGATGACCTGCGGGCTCTACACGGGCTCGGGGGCGTTCGGCATCGACGCCGGCATCCCGGCCAAGAGCGGGGTCGGCGGCGGCATCGTCGCCGCGGTGCGCAATCGAATGGGCATCGGGGTGTTCAGCCCCGCGCTCGATCCCAACGGCAACAGCGTCGGCGGAGTCGAGGCGCTCGTGCGGCTGTCGGCCCGGTTGGACCTCGGCGTGCTGTGAGGAGCGCCGGCCTTCGTGCCGGCGCGCCCCGATGTACCGTGCGAGAGCGGAGCGCCGGCCTTCGTGCCGGCGCGCCCCGATGTACCGTGTCGAGGACAATTTCCCCCAGGCCCCGCCACTCTCGGCCGCTCAGGTCTCGACCGACCGGGGCGGCGCTGCCCGCGGGCGTTCCGATGCCGTTGCAGAGGCCTTTCTCGCCGTCCGAACGGCCAGGAAGGCCCCTAGCTGGCCCGTAGAGCGTTTCGAGGCCCTCAGGCTTGCTTTAATACGGCCAGGCTTCTTGAGGGCCTCAGCGGGCCGTTCTTGGCCCTTCCAGGCCATTCTGGGGCATTCGGTAAGTGATTGTTCTTACGGTGCAATTTCTAAAGTCTTCGCTCGCCATCGCACCTGGTAGGTGGCGACCCGGATGGGCTGGTCGAGCATAAGTGCGGTCTTGGTGTAGGGGCGCTCGAGTACGGCGTGAGACGTCGTGCTCGCCGCGGGGAGGAGGAGTGTCGCGGCTCGCACGATGCATCGGGACGCGCCGGCACGAAGGCCGGGGATCCGCGCTCGGGGTCCCACGATGCATCGGGGCGCGCCGACACGAAGGCCGGCGCGCCCCGCTCGGTCTCGAGTGTTCCAAGGTAGACAGAAGCATGAAACACTCGCCCTGCTCCGGCCGGCCGACGTGCCGGAGGCGAGGACGTTCGGATGGCGGTGACGCGGGCTCAAAAGGTACGGCTGGGGATCTTCGTGGCGGTCAGCCTCGCGGTCCTGCTCGGCGGGCTGCTGGTGCTCGCGGGCATGAAGCTCGGCGAGAAGCGCGACCTCTACACGGTGCGCTTCTCCGACGCGAACGCCTCACTCAACGGCCTCGAGGTCGGCTCGCCGGTCAAGTACAGCGGCATCCGCATCGGGCGCGTCGAGTCGATCAAGGTCGACCCCGAGGATGTCTCGACGCTCGTCGTCGAGCTGAGCCTGGAGGGCGGCACGCCCGTCGCCGAGGACAGCGTCGCCAGCGCGGGCAGCATGGGCATCACCGGCCTCAAGTACATCGAGCTGAGCCGCGGCAGCCGCGGCGCGCGCATCCGCGAGCCGGGCGAGACCATCCCCGCGGGCGTCTCGCTGTTCGACGAGCTGAGCGACAAGGCCGCGGTCATCACCGCCAAGCTCGAGCAGGTCATCGACAACCTCAACGCCATCACCACCCCGGAGATGCGCGGCAAGGTCGCCGCCGTGCTCGACAACACCAACCAGCTCCTGCGCACCGCCGACGCGACGGTGGACGAGAACCGCGCCAACCTCAAGCAGCTTGGCGAGCGCATCGCCCGCGCCTCGGTCCAGGTCGAGGAGCTCACCCGCGAGCTCAAGGGCACGACGTTGCGAGTCAACGCGCTGCTCGACTCGGCTTCGCCCAAGGTCGAGACCGTCCTCGCCGAGGCGGCCGCGCTCGCGCATGAGCTGCGCCAGAGCCGCGAGCAGCTCGACCAGACGCTCGCCGCGGCGCGGGCGGCGATGGGCGAGGAGGGCGTCGCCAAGACCCTCAAGTCGGCCGACCGCCTGATGGAGCGCGGCTACCTCGTGCTCGTCCAGAGCCAGGAGGAGATTGAGACCGCCGTCGAGCGGCTGCGCGAGACCTCGGAGAACCTGAGCGTCTTCTCGCGGCGCATCAAGGACGACCCCTCGCTGCTACTGCTCGGCGGGGGCGAGGAGCGCGGCCTGCGCGGGGAGAGCGACCGATGAGTGCGGCTTCGAGAGCGGCGATCGGATGGCTCCTCGTGCTCGGCCTGGCGGCCTGCTCGCAGCCGGCGCTGCGCCACTACTACACGCTGACCTACCCGGCGCCGAAGGCGAGCTACGAGAAGCCCTTCCCCTACACCATCCGCGTCAAGGACCTGCGCATCAGCCCCACCTACAGCGGCGACCAGGTGGTCTTCCGCCAGGACGTCCACGAGGTCCAGTACTACAAGGACCGGCGCTGGACCGAGCGGCCGCAGCAGATGGTCAGCGACCTCATCCGCAAACACCTGCGCCAGTCGGGGCTCGCGCAGCAGGTGACCGAGCGGCTGCGCGAGAAGCCTCCCGACTTCGTGCTCGAGGGCGAGATCGAGGCCATCGAGGAGCTCGCCTGCGACGAGGACTCGAGCTTCGCGCATCTGGCGATGGAGCTGCGGCTGGTGCGCTTCGCCGACGACGCGGTCGTCTGGCGCTACGTCTTCGACGAGCGCCGCAGAGTGATGGGCGGCAAGGGGCGCAGCGTCGTGCGCGCGATGAGCGGGCTGCTCGAGGAGCAGATGAACCTCGTCGTCGAGCAGCTCGCGCGACACTTCGAGGCGCTCGCGCGCGGCGAGACGCCACCTGTCGAGCAGCCCGGCCCGGCCCGGCCCGCCGTCAGGGCCGATGCGGGCGGCACGGCCGTCGAGGCGAAGCTCGTCGTCCCCGATCCGAAGTCGGCGCTCAACCAGCACCCGCAGCTCCTCGCCGACGACACCGAGATGCCGGCCGGCAAGGGCGCCATCTTCCTCCCAGCGCTCTCCGACTCGGACGCCGAGCCGGCGGTCGCCGTCTACCGCGACGACGAGCTCGTCGCCGAAGGCCAGACCGGGCGTCGCCTGGTCGTCGAGCCGGGTGCGTATCGGGTGCGCTTTGGCTCAGGCGCGCGCGGGCAGCAGCTCTCGGTCAACGTCTCGGTCGAAGAGGGCAGGGTGACCGCCGTCGAGCCCTCGTGGGCCGCGCTCGAGCTGCGGGTCGTCGATGAGCGCTTCATCCCGTTCCGCGGCACCTACGAGCTCATCTCCGTCGCGGACCGCGAGGAGTTCGGCATCGGCTTCGGGGCCGACGAGGAGCAGGGCGAGCAGCTAAGGATCTGGGTGCTCGAGCCGGGCCTTTACAAGATCGTCCAGTCCGGCGGCACCTATCGCGACCGCACCAACTTCGCCACCGTCTACCTCGAGCCGGGCAAGCTGACGCGCTTCGTGCTCGTGCAGGACAAGGAGAGCGGCGAGTTCCGGGGCGCAGGCGTTATCGCCGACGAGGACGATGTCGGGCGGGTGGCCGGCAACTGGAAGTCCCAAGCCATCGTCGGCGGCGACTTCAAGCTGTCGAACACCGACGAGGGCGGCGTCGACGGCTGGAACATCGACCTCGGCTTCTACCTCGACGCGATGGTGCGCTACCTCGACGAACCGCACTTTTTCCTTACTCGGCTCGAGCTCGAGGAGGGAGTGCTGCGCACCGCGAGCAGCGACAGGTTCGAGCCGACGGTCGACCGGCTCTACCTGCACTCGATCTACATCTACCAACTGAGCCGCTGGTTCGGCCCGTACGCGCGCGCGGGCCTGGAGACGAAGATCCTGCCGCGCTTCAAGAGCTTCGACGCTCCTACGACCGTCGACGTCGTAGACGAAGCCGGCAACACGGTCGAGACGCTGGGGAACACCGACCTGGTCAAGCTCGGCTCGCCCTTTTCGCCGCTGCAGGTAAAGGAAGGCCTGGGCGGGAACATGCGGGTGCTGCGCACGCTCGCCTTCGATCTCGACGTGCGCGCGGGCATTGGCGCGCGGCAGTACTGGGCCAACGGCGAGCGCGTCTGGGAGTCGGACGGCAACCGCGTCAAGCTGGTGAGCGACTATCAGATTGAGGGCTTCGAAGGCGCGGTCGTCGGCATCGCGCGGATTTCGAGGTGGGTCATCCTCGGCACCGAGCTCGACGGGCTCGTCCCGTTCCGTCAGCCCGAAAACACGGTGCTGACCTGGCGCAATCAGATAAGCCTGCGGCTCGTCAGCTTCGCCTCGCTCAACTACCAGCTCAACGTGACGCGAGACCCAAACCGCAGGGCGGGGCAGATGACGGTCTGGGAGCAACTCTTCCAGCTTCGCTTCTCGTACGGGCTGCTGTAGCCGGCCGATCGCCGTGGGCGCTCCTGCGGGCGAAGCAGCTTCGTGACGCTGAAATGCCCGATGGTAGGCTTTGGGCACTCGGCCTTGGTTGCTGGAAGAGCGGCCAAGACGGCCGAGGGGAGAGCGCGATGAACGACAAGCGCCGGCCACCTGCGACGCCGCCGCAAGCTTCGGGGACGGGCAGGCCTCCTCGCTCCGATTCCGGGAGGCCGACTTCGAGCGCGGAGTTGCGGCCGATGGCGCGGGAGGGCTTGCCGAGGCCCGCCGCGCCGGCTCAGGGCGATCAACGGCGCAGCGCTCGCCCGCCTGGAGGCGCCGCGGCCCAGCGAGCTGATCCGCGGTTGACCAGCGGGGCCCGGCAAGCGAGGCCCGCGCCGCAGGCGGCGCCTTCGGCCGCGCGGCCAACGAGGAGCGATCCGCCGCGGGTTGCGCCGGCTCTCCCTTGGGAGGTGGGAGCAGACGAGGCGAATGACGAGGGTCACGAGGAGAGCACTCGCATCGTGGCGTTCTCTGCGTTGTCCGGGCGCGAAGCCTCGGGCGAGCTGGAGGGCGAGGGGCCCGCTGTGGCCGTCGCGAATTCTCCGCTTCCGGGACTCCTCGAGTCCGAGCCGCTCGAGGACGAGGGGCCGCGCACGTTCGTAGGCTCGCAGCCGCTTCCGGGGCTCTTCGAAGCCGAGCCGCCGGAGAGCGGAGGGCCGACGACGCTGACGGGCGCTGAGCCTCCGCCGGGGCTCTTCGCGACCGAGTCGCCCGAGTCCGGGGGCCCGACGACGTCCGTCAACGCCGAGCCGCTGCCCGGACTCTTCGAGGTCGAGCCACCGGATTCCGAGGGTCCGGCGGTGCTTCTCGGCGCCCAGGCGCTTCCGGGGCTCTTCGATGAGGAGCCGCCGGGCAGCGACGACGATTCCCGGCCGCCGACGCTGCCGCCTGCGCGGGCGGTCGGGATCGGCGGCGCGTTCGACGCTGAAGCGCCGGCGCTTGCCCTGTCCGCATCTGCGCTCGCTGCGAATCTCGACGCACTCGATGGAGAGCTCGAGCCGCCCGCGGAACGCACGACGATCGTTCCGTTCCCGGCGGCTCCGACGGCGGAAGCAGCGCCCAGCCACTCGGAAGCGGCGGCGCGGCCCGCGGAGGATGGGACGGCGGTCGTCAAGGGCCCGCCAGCCTCGTTCGCCCCGCCGGCAAGCCCGGAGCCGAAGGGCTCAGAGCCGCAAGGCGCCCAGCACACGCCGTCCAGAGTTTCCCAAAGGCAGGGGCTCGCGAGCGTGGCCGAGGGGACGAGCGCGCCGACGCGGAGGCGCACGGGAGAGAGGCCCTCGGCGTATGCGGAGCGGTCGGCTGCGCCCGGTCTCGATGCCCGCATCGACCAACCGACTGCGCCCCCGCCGCCCGAGGACAGTACGCGCATCATCGCCTCGGACGACGAGCAGAAGCTGGCCGTCGCGCGCGGAGCCGGCGCCTACAGCCGCAGGCACTCGAAACCCGAGATGAAGGCGGCTGTGCGCGAACCCGAGAGCAGAGTTCCGCCTGATCCGGCCCTCCAGGCGCGACTCAGGACAGTGGTCTTCGTACTCGTGGGCTTGGTCGGCGGGGCCATCCTGATCTGGCTGCTCGCGACCATGAATCGGCCGACCCGTGTCGAGCTGGAAGCGATCTATCCGCACGGCCTGCTCGACACCCGGCACGAATTCGGGGTGACGCTCGGCGCGCGATCGGTGGAGTTCAAGTACAGCGGCCGCGTGCCCTGTGCGCCCAACGGCAAGGAGGAGTGCCTGCTCTACGAGTACGGGCGCGACTCGTTCAAGGGCGAGATGGTCGTGCGGGAGACCGACAGCGGGTGGCAACTGGTGGAGAACCGCCAGTAGCGCTCCTCCATCGCTGGGTTGGGCCCACGGTCTTCACGCGCGAGGGCTCGCGACTGCTCAACAGAAACCCGTCGAGCGCGCGCGGGTCTTTCATGAAAAGCCCGGCGCGCAGATCCCGGCGGTCGTCGAAATCCTTCGCGAGCGAGCGAAGGTCCGACAGACGAGCGCACCGGAAGGCGGCGTGGTGCGCTTGGTCCTCCTCGCGGTCCCTGAAGCGACCGGCGCGCGAGAGGAGCGAAGGAACGCCTCGATTCGAACGGCCCATCCGCAATCATCGGAGCCCGACAGAGCGGTCCTCCGGAACCGCCCGCGCTATGACTTCGTTGTCGGGCTGCCGCCCAAGTGCCTTCGCAATCCGAAGGCAAGATCGTCGGAAACATCGGTGTTTTCAGGAAAGCCCGGGCCTTCAAGGGGTGGCTCGACGCTTGCTACAATCGGGCGTACGCCTTCCCTCTTTCCGGAGCAAGAAAATGAAGCACCTCAAATCGCTGATCGCCTCAGTGGCCGTCGTGATGGTTGCAGCGGGATGCCCTGACGAGCCTCGCGAGGAGCCTCGGCCGCCGCTCGACGAGCCTGCGGTGCGGCAAACCGCCAATGCCAATGTCGCCGAGCACCTCGACTCCATCGCCAGCATGCTCCTTACCTACGAGGACTCCTCGCTCGTAGGCGCGGTCTTTCCCGCAGCCGGTGAGGCGTGCATCGGCGATGAGTGCCCGGAGCCCACCGAGGGCGCGGACCTCGACTGGCGGGCCGACGTCGAGGAGATCAAGCAGTGGCTGGCCGATCATGTCTTCACCGAGGCCAACGTCGAGTCCGTTGACGCGGACAGGGTCGTCTACCGACTCGGCGTGACGAGCATGTGCCCGGAAGAGCCCGGGGAGGGCGGGGCGCCCGCCGAGCGCGATCCCGACTGCGTCAAGCTCTTCACCGACCGAGCCATCCGACTTGTCGTCACCGTTCCGGCCGAGGGTGATCTCGACATCGAGGTCCAGGTCGATGATGCCCGCCCCTTGATCGTGCGGCTGCACGCCTCCGAGATTGCGGTGGTCCTCGACCTCGCCGTCATCAAGACCTCGGTGAACGCCATCGCCGCCACGCTCGGGGAGACTGTCGAGATGCCGAGCACCTTCGCCGGGCGCGTCGAGCTCTCCCTCGCCCGACTGAGCGCGAACGAGTACCGCGGCGTCTTCTCGGTCCTCCAGGCCGTCGAGGTCGTCCACAAGCCGGCGAGTGACCCGGAGCATGTCGCTTTCGCGCTCGCGGCCGTCACCGACGCGGTCAGCATCACGCTCGACGCCGCTCAGCGCCGTGCCCTCGCCAGCGTGGCGCTCGGCGCGTTCGACTTCGAAGCCGCGCTCGATCTGATCGACCCGCGCTGCGAGGAGGTGCGCTGCACCGCCGACACGACCGGCGGCGAGAGCTGCGAGACGGTCCCCGCCGATCCGCGCTCCGGCGTCCTCGCGCTACACCCCGCCGGGCTCTCGGGCCAGGCGCAGCTTTCGGTCGAGCAGGACGAGCTGACCGTCACCAACCTGAGCCTGGGGAATCAGGCCAGCACCGTGAAGTACAACGGCAGCCAGATCCTCGCGGCGGACCTCAACGCGTCGGCGGGTCGCAAGCTCGACCTGACGATCAGGGATTCGGCCGACGGCCTCATCGTCAAAGTGAAGCCTTCCTTCGAGCTCGTGGTGGCCCACGCTCTGGGCGTGTTGCGGGGCGAGTACCCGGACCTGGCCGGCTGGCTCGACAGCGGGAGCACCGGCATCAAGCTCGACGGGGCGACCGAGCCCTCGGTGAAGTTCCTCGAGAGCGTCGATGATGTCCCCTGCCCGGCGGAGGGTCCGTGTGAAGAGCCGCCCCCGAACAAGCTCCTCGAGGTTCTCGCGGGCACCCTGACTCTCACGGCCACCGACATCTCGAACGTCGTCGTCGGCGCCGGCTCCTGCCTCGTCGAGTCCGAGCCCGAGCCCGAGCCCGAGCCCGAGTTCGGCACCGGTTCGGAGCCCGACACCGAGCCTGAGCCCGGTGAAGTGAGCCATCCGTGGCTCGACCTGGTCGCGGGAAGCTGCCAGTAGCGTAGCCAGGGGGCCCGAAGGCTCCCTTCCACTTCATTCGAGGGCCAGGCGGG
>JBMNNX010000189.1:0-13241 GCA_050942745.1 Myxococcales bacterium | reverse complement strand
GGCTCTACGGGGACTGGGCCGCGTTCCTCAAGCTCGCCCGCGCGAGCGCGCTGCGCTGCGAGACCTGCGATCTGAACGAGATCGCGCTCGAAGTCGCGCAGAGCTTCGACGAGCCCGACCGGCCGGCGCTCGCGCTCGCCGCTTCGCCCGTGCTCGCCACCGGCGACCGGGCCGCGCTGCGCGAGGCGGTCCTTAACCTCGCCCGCAACGCCCGCGAGGCCTGCCCGCGCGGCCGGGTCGAGATCGCGACCGAGATCGAGCCTTCGGGCCGCTGGGTCTGCCTGCGGGTAAGCGACAAAGGGCCGGGCTTTCAGGCCGCGACCCTGCGGCGGGTCTTCGAGCCCGGGTTCACCACCAAACCCCAGGGCTCGGGCTTCGGCCTGGCAATCGCCGAGCGGATCGCCAAGGCGAGCGGCGGGCGAATCGAGGCGCACAACCTCCCCGACCGCGGCGCGCAGCTCGCGCTCTATCTACCGGCGGCCGCGGAAGTGCCTGCGCGGCTCGCGCCGCGGCTGCGCTCCGAGGAGTTCACGCGGTAGTCGGCTACCGATCGCGCCGGTCGCCTATCAGGCGCTGCGAAACCGTTAGCCGACGCGAAGGTCGGCCGTCCGATGACTCGGTCTGCGAATCATGGCCGACGCGAAGGTCGGATTCCGATAGCTCGGCTTGCCGTCAGTGCGGCCGGCGCGAACGTCGGCCCTCCGAAAGCTCGTTCAGAGCGGATCTGCGTAGATCACCTGCAGCTCGTAGCGGCCGAACTCGGCGTTCTGCACGAAGCTGCACCAGCTACCGAGCAGTCGAATGCCGCCGAGGTCCTCGGAGGTGAACTCCCAGTCGCGGCCCAGCTTGAGGATGTTGTCGGCGCCGGTGCTCGCCTTCGTATCGCGCACGTTGACCGTGACCAGGTTGGCGGCGGTCGGCTTCGGCTCGAGCTTGATCTCGCAAGGAAACTCCTGAAGCAGCTCCTGGAGGAAGCCCTTGAGCTCTTCGACCGTGTTGGCCTGGTAGTACGACTCGGTCGCGCCCTGGCGCGGGTGGCCGCCTTCGATGGCCGCGCGGTTGAGCACCCGGCTCGCGTTGCCCGATGCGGTCGCGCGCCCGAAGCCGATGACCAGGGTCACGATCCCCTTCGCGCGCAGCTCCTGGATGGCGCCGATGAGGTTCTCCTCGTCGAGGCAGGCCGCGCCGTCGAAGGGCTTCGGCTCGCACTGGTCGTAGGGCGGCTCGGTCGGACGGCAGCCGGACTGCGAGCTGCAGCTCGCCGCGTTGGAGCGGCACTGGGCGCATAGCCCGGCGTTCGAGTCGTTGCAGTTGGGCAGCCCGTCGGTCAGCAGCATCACGAAGCACTTGCGGTTGGGCTCGGCGCTCGCGAGGCCCGGATCCTTGGCCGCCTCGAGCAGCGCCGCGGTCGTGGGCGTGCCGCCGTCGGGCAGCAGGTCGGAGAGCAGCGCGTTGCGGATGGGAGCGATGCCCGCGCCGATGGGCACGACGATGCGCCCCGGCGAGCAGCCCGCGTCGTCGCCGGGGAAGGCGAGCAAGCCGAAGCGCGCGACCCCTTCGTTCTGGACGAGGAAGCCGTCGACCGGGTCGGTGAGCGCATCCTTTAGACCGTTCCACTTGCACGGGTTGGTCGAGGTCGGGTCATAGCGCGAGGCCGCCTTGCCATCGACCGTGCATGCGGGACCCGAACCGGTGACCGACTGGGTCATCGAGCCCGACTTGTCGACCACCAGCATCACATTCGAAGCCAACGGCTTGCCGGTGACCACCCTGACGTTCTTGGTCACCACCATCGCCCGAGGCTGGATGGGCACCGCCTCGTAGTTCTGGCACGCGCCCAACAGAAGCCCCAACGCCATCGCTGCCGGCCCGGCACACAGGGCCCGCCCCCGCCGCCTTCCAGTCGCCATCCGTCCGCTCCCTGTCGACCTGTCCTCGGAAGAACGTATGGACCGGGCGAGCGACCGGCGACGGGCGCGCGCGTTGAGTAGACGCCGCCCGGCGGGGCCTCGTTTGAAGAAGAGAGGGGACGCCGCAGCCTCGAAGCGACGAGCCAAACGAGCAAGGGCGGGCGGTCGTCCGGCGGGCCTGCGTGCGCGCGGGTGGATCTCAGAGGATGCCCCAGATGGTAAGCGGCCTGAACAGAGCTCGAATCGCCAGGCACATCCTCGGACGTAACTCACGCCCCGGGTTGCGTCGATGCGCGGGAGCCGTAAGCCCGGATGAGTCGACGGCCGGCGAAGACAACCTGTGCCCGCTGGAGACTGGCGAGGCACCAAGCAGTGGGAGGCCGGAAAAGCAGAAAAGGCCCTATGAGCCTGATGGCTCACAGGGCCAATTCATCCCTTCCGCTCGAGATCCTACAGGTTGGAGGCGTACTTGAAGCGGAGCTTGTACCGATCCGGCTGCGCGTTCTTAATCATGGTGCAACGATCGTCGAGGATTTCGACTGTCTTGAGGTCTGCGGACGGGAGCCTCCACTCGCTCCCCTTCGTCAGCACCTCCTCGGTGCCGCTCTGGCTGTCATAGAGCACTACCTGGAAAATGTCTTCGCTCGTCGGCGCGGGGTCGATCACGAACGTGCACTGCTGCGTCTCCTCGATGATTTTCTCGAGCGCCTTGATGAGCTCTTCCTTGTTAGCGGCCTTGAAGTACTTGGCCTCGCCCTCTCGCGCGCGCCCGCCGGCTTCAGCGGCGCGGTTGAGCACGCGGTGACCGTCGCCGCCGAAGTCGTCGCCAAAGCCAATGACGAAGGTTTCGATTCCCGACTTTCGCAGGGTCGCGATGACGTCGGCGGTGCCCTGTTCGTCGAGGCAGTCCGAGCCTTTGGGCGCAGCCCAGAGGTCGCAGGGCTCCTCTGGGTCGGTACCGTAGGTCGGCATGCAGCCGTTTTGGCTCAGATCCCTACAGACTGCGTGGTTGGCATTGCAGGCGTCGCAGCGGGCTTGGTTCTCCGGGGACGGGTTGCAGTTGGGCAGGCCGTCGGTCAGCAGCATCACGAACCGCAGGCGTCCAGGCTCTTCGTTGACGAGCGCCGCGTCCTCTGCGGCGTTTTGCAGCGTGAGCGCGGTCGGGGTTCCGCCTTCGGGCGCGACGGCCTCGAGTTGCGTGATGATGGTGTCGACGTTGGAGTGGTCGGCGTTGAGCGAAACGGAAACCGCGCCGGGGTCACATCCGGCCGCCGACGGATAGAGCGCCAAGCCGAAGCGCGCGAGGCCACCGCTCTTGGGCAAGAACCCGTTCGCCGGGTCGGAGAAGGCGCTCAACAGGTCGTCCCACTTCGATGTCGTCGAGCCCGAAAAAGCCGGGTCGAGCATCGAGCCGGACTTGTCGACCACCAGCATGATGTACGGCGGCAGCATCTTGCCGGTGATGACGATGTCTTCGGTGACCGCGCCGAACGCCTTGGGAGTCACCTGCTCGAACTCGTAGTTCTGACAAGCGGCGAGCGCGATGCCACCCAGGGCCACGAGGCCGAGGGACGGAACAAGGAACCTCGAGATACTGCGAGCCATCGCACTCCTCCTGCGACCGCTTGTCTGCGGCCCTCGAAAACAGGTTGTGATTGTAGAACGCGGCCTTCTGATGCGGCAATTGTCGCGACGAGTCCGCCGCGAGGAGCAGGCCGAGGGCACGCCCAATCACTTCGCCTTCGCACCGCTCCGCCGCGAAGGCAGCCGCTCACGGCGCTCCCCCATCCGATTCAGCGAGCACGAGCCTGACACGAGTCAGGCCTCGACCAGCCGCCTACTCGCCCGGCCGGGCGACCCCTTCGCCCCTGGCAGCGGCTCGATGCGAACGTGACAGGCAGAGTCCACCCGCACCGACGTCAGCAGGCGCGTCGCCGAACGAGCCGCCGTAGAGCTACCTCCTCTTACCCTCTCGCCAGATGCGCTCGAGCTCGTCCAGCTCGCGCCGCAGCAAGGGCCTCGCGATCGGATCTCGATCGACCTTGTCGAACAGCCGCATGATCCGATCGACGCGCATCTCGATCTCGTGCGCGCGCTCGGTCGAAATCCGCCTCAGCAGCATGTCGGCCGCAGAGGACACGAGCAGCCGTGCGACGTCGTCGCGGGTGTGCAGCGTCTCGTCGCGCGCCTGCCCCTCACCGCGGATCAGGCGCAGCTTCGGCCCCGCCGAGGCCACGGATTCGCGCGCGTGCCCGCCGCGGCGCGGAGGTACGAGGGGTGCGACGTCGCCTCGTTTCGGCGGTTTGGGCGAATCAGCCATCGGACTCGGGATACCACAGGCCCGAAAGGCTCCAAAGAATCCGGCCGTTCGAACGTGCCGTCTGCCGGGGCTTCCCCCTCTCGCCCTCGGTCGATTCCGGTTGCGCCACGGCGGCCCGGCGAGCGCCCCGGCTTCCTTCCATGGTACGGTGCTCGCCTTCGACCCAAAGTCCGGAATCGAACGATGAGCGTCATCAATCAGTCCGCGCGCGAGATCACCGCGAAGATCGTCTTCTATGGCCCCGGCCTCTCTGGCAAGACCACGTCGCTGCGCCGCATCTACGAGACGATTCGCCCGACTCACCGCGGCGAGATGGTCTCGCTGGCTACCGAAGGTGACCGCACCCTGTTCTTCGACTTCCTTCCGGTGAAGGTCGAGCGGGTCGGCAACAGCGCGGTGCGCCTCGCGCTCTACACCGTGCCCGGCCAGGTCTTCTACAACGCGACCCGGAAGCTAGTGCTCCAGGGCGTCGACGGCGTGGTCTTCGTGGCCGACTCGCAGCCGGCGGCGATGGACAGCAACCTCGAGTCCTTCGAGAACCTCTGCGACAACCTCCGGGACATGGGCCTGGCGCCCGAGCAGATCCCTATCGTCTTCCAGTACAACAAGCGCGACCTGCCGGGCGTGCTGCCGGTCGAGCAGCTTCGGGCTCGGCTCAATCCGCGTGGGCTGCCCGACTTCGAGACCGTCGCCGCGAAGGGCAAGGGCGTCCTCGACGTCCTGCGGGCGATCACCAAAGCTGTCATCCGTTCGCTCAAGGCGAAGGGGGTCTTCCCGTCGGCGGCGCCGCGTCCGGCGGCGGTGCCAGCGCTGCTCAAGCGTGAAGAGCCGAGCCTCGCCAGTCAGCTCGAGCAGGTGGCCGGCAGCGCGCTCCTCCCGCCGGCGCCGGCTCCAGCGCCCGCGCCAGAGCCTGCCAAGATGGTCGCGCCCGACCCGAGCCTGCTGACCGCGCTCGTTCCCGAGAAATGGGCGGGCGAAGCCTCGCTGGCGGAGGCGGCCTATCGGACCGGCAGCTACAAGCTGTCCTTCGCGCACGCGCTCGCCGGGTTGCGCGGGCTGACCTCGACCATGGGAATCGAAGGGATGAGCGAGGTCGAGCTCGCCCTCATGGCCGGACTGACCGGCCCCGACTACTCGCGGCTGCTGCGGCTGGAGAAGCAGCCCGCGCTCAGCCGTGAGGAGGCCGCCTTCGGCCTGCTGATGTTCGCGCTGGTCGGCGCGCGCATGAGGCGCTGAGCGCTGGAAGCCGGTGCCTGCGGGGCCGGGCGCATTGCCACGCGCTCACCGCACCGGGCGTTCATCCGTCCCCGCCCCGGGCGTCCATCCGCCCGAGCTGCCAAACGCCCATCCGCCCGCCCCACGACCACGCGAGCGGCCTCTCGGGCGCGCGTCGGTACGCGGGCATCGAGCGCCGGGGCCTGCGAGGCCAGGCGCATTGCCATGCGCCCCTACCAACCCGAGTCGTTCATCCGCACCGGCGCGAACCCACTAACAACTCACGACTAGCAACTCACAACTTCACCAGATTCAGCTCGACCATCCGCTCGATCGCCCTCAACGTCTGCAGCTCGCGCAGCGGGCTGGCTAGCACCAGCGTCGAGACGTCCCACTTGTCGTTGATGAGCGAGGCGACGATCCGCTCGTCGGGCCGCAGCGCGGCGAGCGCGGCTTGCGGGGCCTGCAGGTGAGGCACGGCGACCGGCGACAGCGTGCGGTAGAGCGCCTCGACGTGCTCGCGCTCGACCGCGCGGGCGAACTCGCGCACCCGCTTGTCGCTCGGGTCGGAGGCGAGCAGGGAGTTGAAGACGAGCGCGGCCGCCTCGAAGTGCCCCTCGGACAGCAGCCGCTCGCCCTTGCGCAGGGTCTCGGTCAGCGGATCGGGCATCGGGGCCTGCGCGCCCTCGATCCTGAGAAAGCCGGTCCTGAACAGCTCGTAGAGGATGCGCGCGGCGCCGCCGCGAGACAGCCCGAGCGCCAACCGGACCGCGCCGACGGTCGTGCCCTGGCCGACCGTCTTGAGCGCGGCGGCAGCGAGCCCCTTGAGCGAGCCGTCGTCCGGCTTGCCGGGCTTCACCACGCTCGCGTCGCCGGTGATGGTGCGCGAGGCGGCCGAAGCTTCGTCGAGCAGCCGGGCCGCTTCGTAGAGGATCTCGCGGATGCCGATGCAGACCGCGACGGTCTCCTCCTCCTCGAGTTCGACGTCCTCGGAGAAGTGGAACGTGCCGGAGGCCTCGTCAAACAGGTCGGCCATCGACTGGAAGACGTCCTCGCGGGCGATCGCGCGCAGCAGCGCCTCGGGGACGCCTTCGGCCTCGAAGGCCTTCTCGATGGGCTGGCCGGCGCGGGCGGCCTGGACGACGGCGCGCGCGCGGTTCTCGTCGACCGGCTGCAGGAGCCGAACCACGCGGGCGAGCCGCTCGTAGAGGTTGGCGGCGCCGACGCGCTCGATGAGGCCCGCACCGATATAAAGGAAGCGCTCGCCGCCGCCGAAGGACACCGTCAGGCGTCCGGGCTTGCGCGCGCCGTCGAGCCACTGCAACAGGTCTGGTAGCGGAAACGTCCGCAGATCGCCTTGGAAAGCCACGGCGCGGAAGAGTGTCAGAGGAGCCGGACAGGCGCAATCTTTCGGGCGCCCCTCACAGCGGACGCTCGCCGGCGCCCCCGATGAACGCGGAGCCCGAAGCGTGAGCGCTCCGAGCGACGGCCTGTCCGCGCTGATGCGCCGCGTCCGCCTGCCCGCATGCGAATTGCCCGAGCGCCAAGCCGGCCGCCAACCGGGCCTACAGCGCGACCGCGAGCAACAGCTTGCGCAGCAGGCCGTCGATGAACATCCGCGGCCCGCGGATGATCGAGCCGCCGAAGACGATGACGGCGAGCAGCAGGAAGGGCGCGAAGCGGTTGATGTTCTCCCAGGCCGGCCGCATCCGGGCCGGCAGCAGCCCGTCGACCACGCGGCTGCCGTCGAGCGGGTGGACCGGCAGCATGTTGAAGAGCGCGAGCACGATGTTGATCTGGATCGTCATCCCGAGCAGCGCGGCGACGGCCGACCTCCCGCTCACGGTCGCGGGCGAAAAGCGAAACAGCAGCCCATAGGTCAGGGTCGCAAGCACCGCGAGAACGATGTTGGAGATGGGCCCGGCCGCCGCGGTGAGCATCATCCCGGTGCGCATGCTCAGCTTGCGCGTGAACTGGACGGGGTTGATGGGTACGGGCTTGGCCCAACCGAACGGCACGCCGAGCAGCGGCAGCAGCAGCGTGCCGATGGGGTCGATGTGCGAGATGGGGTTGAGCGTCAGCCTGCCCTGCCGCGCCGCGGTGTCGTCGCCAAGCTGCCAGGCGCTCCACGCGTGGGCAAACTCGTGCACCGTCAGCGACAGCAGCAGCGGAACGAGCAGCATCAGCCGGTCGAGCAGGAATTCGGGACCCACGTTCTTGGCACCTCGCGAAAGGCCGGCCTCTTACCAGCGGCGTCTCGGGCGGTCAACGCGGCGGCCATGCCGCCGCTCGCCCTGCGAGCGGGCAGGCGGCAGCCCGGCGACCCCCACCCTCTGGCAACGGATGCGCCCGCCGCGCCATTCCGCCAACCGCCCTGTCGGTCGCGGCCGCCGGCACGAAGGCCGGCGCTCTGGTCTGCGCCGCCGGCGCGAAGGCCGGCGCTCCGGTCCGCACCGCCGGCGCGAAGGCCGGCGCTCCGTTCTGCGCCGCCGGCACGAAGGCCGGCGCTCCGGTCTGCGCCGCCGGCGCGAAGGCCGGCGCTCCGGTCCGCAGTGCCGGCACGAAGGCCGGCGCCCCGTTCTGCGCCGCCGGCGCGAAGGCCGGCGCTCCGTTCTGCGCCGCCGGCACGAAGGCCGGCGCTCCGGTCCGCGCCGCCGGCGCGAAGGCCGGCGCTCCGTTCTGCGCCGCCGGCACGAAGGCCGGCGCTCCGTTCTGCGCCGCCGGCACGAAGGCCTTCGCTCCGGTCTGCACTGCCGGCACGAAGGCGCACGAAGGCCGGCGCTCCGATCTGCGCTGCCGGCGCAAAGGCGGCGCTCCTGACCGGGAAACGAGCAGCGGTCGAGCGAGTGTCAGCTCCTTGGCACTGCCGCTTGTCAGCCCTCGCACGGCCGTGATAGGGCCGTGCCGCGCCGCGGCGCGATGGCGCCCCGCCCAATGAACTCAGGAGCACGTGATGGAAGACTCCAAGCTGCCGGATTACATCGAGAAATTCTACCTGGACTGCGGCATTGCGACGCGCGCCCTGCACGCCGGCGAGCATGTCGGCCAACCCGAGACCCGCGCCCACACCAACGCCATCTACCAGACATCGACCTTCATCTTCGCCGACGCCCAGGAGGGCGCCGACATCTTCGCGGGCGCCAAGCCCGGGTACGTCTACACGCGGCTCGGCAACCCGACCGTCAAGGTGCTCGAGGCCAAGCTCAACGCGCTCGAGGGCGCGGCGGTCAAGCTGGCGAACCCCGAGAAGCGCGTCGCCTCGCTCGCCTTCTCCTCGGGCATGGCCGCGGTCTCCTCGACCCTGCTGTCCATCTGCTCGGCCGACGACACCGTCCTGCTCGGCGATGTCGTCTACGGCGCCACCGAGCACCTGTGCTCGAACGTGCTCAACCGCATGGGCATCAAGACCGTCGAGGTGGACTTCTCGGACCTCGAGAAGGTCGAGGCGGCCCTGAGGGCCAACCCGGCGACTAAGGCGGTGCTCTTCGAGACCCCGACCAACCCGACGATCAAGCTGGCGGACATCGCCGAGGTGTCAAAGCTCGTCAAGGCCATCGCCCCGCAGGCCAAGCTCGTCATCGACAACACCTTCGCCACCCCGGTGCTGCAGCGGCCGCTCGAGCTGGGCGCCGATGTCGTGCTCCACAGCACGACCAAGTACATCTGCGGCCACGGCACGGTGGTCGGCGGCATCGTCACCACCGCCGACGAGCAGGTGAAGGACGAGCTCTACAAGGTGATCAAGGACGTGGGCGCCAACCCCAGCCCGTTCGACGCCTGGCTCGTCAATCTGGGCATCAAGACCCTGCCGCTGCGCATGGAGCGCCACTGCCGCAACGCGATGCAGGTCGCCCGCTACCTCGAGCAGCACCCGAAGATCTCGCGGGTCCTCTACCCGGGCCTCGAGAGCCATCCGCAGCACGCGCTCGCCAAGAAGCAGATGAAGGACTTCGGCGGGATGATCTCCTTCGAGCTCAAGGGCGGCCTCGATGCCGGCCGCAAGCTGATGGACTCGATCAAGGTCTGGACGCTCGCCGTCTCGCTCGGCACGGTCGACTCGCTCATCCAGCACCCGGCGTCGATGACCCATGCCTGCGTGCCCAAGGAGAAGCGCGAGCAGGGCGGCATCACCGACGGCTTGGTGCGCACCTCGGTGGGCATCGAGGAGGCCGAGGACCTGATCAAGGCGCTCGACGACGCGCTCGCGAAGGTCTGAGCCACTGCTGATCGTCCGCTGTCTCTCGGGGCGCGGGTCCGGCCGGCGCTCGCGCCCCTCGCACGTCCGGGGCCCCGCCGCGCGCCGCGGCGCTGTGGCGCATCGACACCGGGCAAGAGCCACGGCGCCCGCCCGCGCGATCGCCGTCGTGCGCGTTTCAGAGGGTGGATCGCCCCTGGCTCGCACGAAGCCCGCTCGAACGCGCCCTCACCCGACTCTTCCGATTCAAGAAAGCCGCGTCCCTAATCGCCAACTTCGGATAGGTCGCGCCATCCCGGATGGCGCCGGAGGAGGACGCGGATGCAGCGGACCGGAATCGGGCTTCTTGTCGCAGGGGCGGTCGCCCTCGGAGCGGCCTGTAGCAAGCCCTCTACGGCTTGCCGACCAGGCGAGGTCGAGCGCAGCGGCGCCTGCGTCGAGGCGGGGACCGGCCTGTGCGGCGAGACCACGTGCAGCTCGGGCGAGTCGTGCGTCGGCGGGAGCTGCGTCCCGAGGGTGCCCACCGGCCCGCTCGACGCCGGGCAAGAGCCCGATGCAGGCCCCGCGGGCCCCAGCGGCCCGATGGTGATCGAGCCGGATGGAGGCGGCCCTGGCGAGGAGCCCGGCTCCGCTGCGCCGGGCTGGGTGACGGTCTACGAGGAGCGCTTCGAGTCTGTTGATTTCGGCTCGCCGGCCTGGGTGCCCGACACCGTCCCCGACGACGGGCCCTTCTCCGACAACGGCACCTTCTTCCAGGAGCGCGGCGTCGAGCCGCCGGCCGCTTGGCGCATCTCGCGCCCGTTCGGCCAGCAGTCGTGGCTGACGATCGAGTCGTACACGCGCGACAGCTCGGCGCCCTTCTCGGGGTTCGCCTCGGTCGTCGCCGACCCGGCGGACTCGGCGAACAGCGTGCTGCGCATCGCCTCGGCGCAGCACACCGACGCGACCGTCGTGCGCCCGAGCGAGCCGCTGCCCGAGACCTACCGCGTCTCGCTGCGCGTCGGCTTCCCCGATTTCGGCGACGGGCGCGAGGGGCTCAACGGCTACGACGGAGGCGAGACGGCCGAGCCGTGGTCGAGCGCCGACGCGACGAGCCAAAACGGCTTCTACTTGCTGGCGATCCTCGACGCGCAACCGCGGCCCCACAATAACGTCTGGATCCACCACCACCGCAAGGTCGTCGTTGACTCGGACAACCACTACCCGGCGTGGATGGAGATCTTCGACGGCTCGCGCTTCATCTCGAGCGGCGAGAGCCCGGTCATGATGTTCGCGCTCGACGGGCGCGGCGAGTCGCAGCTCACGAGCGGCAACCCCTTCCTCTCCTACGCCGGCGGAGGCTGGCAGCCTTCCGGCAAGATCCGCGCGGTCGACTCCTACCTGCCCAACGAGTGGTACGACGTCGCGATAGAGCGCCGGGACGGCACCTTCACCATCGAGATCTCCGGGCGCTTCCGCTACGGCGGCCAGCGGACCTACCGCGCCTCCATCGACGCCGCCGCGCGCTGTGTCTGGCACTACAACCGGCCCTTTGACCCGCCCGCCGAGCACTGCGTAGACAGCAGCTTCTTCCCGGCCCTCGGCGCGGGCTACCCGCAGTGGCCTTCGGGCAAGAGCTGGCACGACTGGTTCATGTTCGGCGACCCGCACTCGAACTATTACGAGGGCGAGGTGCTCTACGACGACATCAAGCTCGAGGTCTGGAGGGACTGAGCCGCCGTCGCCCGGGCGAGGGCGCGGCTAAGACGCGCGGGCGCCACGCAGCGGCCAACTCGCGGGCCGGGCCGAGCCCTCGGGCCCCGGCGCGCGAGCTGCCGCCGCTCCCCGCGCCGAATCGCTTCCGCGCCCGGCGGCTCCCACGGGCACGGAGGAACGCAATGGGTCTGCTCACGAAGCTCTTCGGGCCGAAAGAGCCTGAAGTCTGGCCGGTACACATCGACGACTCGAACTTCGAGTCCGAGGTCCTGCGCTCGCAGCAGCCGGTGATGCTCGACGTCTGGGGTCCCGGCTGCGCGCCCTGCAAGAAGCTCGAGCCGGTCATCATCAACATGGCCAAGCGCTATCACGGCCGGGTGAAGGTGGCGGAGGTGAACGCGGCTGCCGCGCCTCGCACGATGGAGAAGCTCGGAGTGATGGGGACGCCGACCGTCGTCTATTTCCGCGACGGCCACGAGGTCGAGCGCGTCGTCGGGTTCCGGGGCGAGCTCTACCACCAGGAAATCATCGAGACCGACCTGCTCGGGAGCGGGCAGAACGAGCCCTAGCCGTCCGGCCGCCCGCCGCCGGCTGCCGGCCTGCGATCCGTCGCAGCGGGGCTTGCTCTCCTCGACCATCGCCTGGACCGGAAACCGGCTGGGCTTTCCCCGGATCGAGGATCCCGCCGCACGCGCGCTCCCGACGAATCGGGCAATCCGGATGTCGGCCGACCGCCGATGGCGAAAGCCACCCGGAAATCGCGACCTTCGCCCGTGACCAAGCGACGGCGAAAGCCCGCGAGAAACCGCGCACCTGCGGCGAACGCCGGCCGAGGCGGTGATCCGATGGCGGAGCTGGCAGGAGACTGTGTCCACCGGCGGCGGAGGTCGGCCGAGAACCGCGACTTTCGCCGGCGAGCGCCGACAAGCCAAGGCCTGCCGGCCGGCGCCCGGGTTGCGCGAACGACAAGAGCAGCGCGACCCCTGCTCGCTCTCAGCGAAAGGCCGAAAGCGGGCGAGATCGCGCTGCGCCATAGATGGAGCCCAGGCAAAGCCCGAGCCCCGAACCCCCGACTACTTCGCGCGCCTCTGCCGCAACTTGCGCCGGTAGTGCGACGGGCACAAGCCGCGCGCCAGCAGCGGGCGGCCGCAGCCCGGCACCGAGCAGCGCCGCCCGGGCGGAGTTTGCGACTCTTCAACGGGCTGGGCCTGGGCCGTGACTTCGGGCAGGTCGAACATCGCCCTGCCTACCGAGATGAGCTGCTCGACCTGCTTGCGGCTCAGGCGCGCGCCCCTCGCAAAATCGACCAGCTTGCGAAAGTATCCGTCGTCCTTCGGCTCCTCGTTCTCCGACCGGAAGAACTCCGAGAGCGGAACGTCGAGGGCATTTCCGACCTGAACCAAGGTGTCGTAGCTCGGGCTGCGCTCGCCCCGTTCGATCATCGAGATGAAAGAGACCGAGATGCCTGACTTCATAGCGAGATCGGCCTGGGTCATCTCGTGCCGCCGGCGCCAAGCGCGAATCTGCTCTGCGAGGTTGGCAAGCGCCTTGCTGGCCGGCGGGCTGAGCTGCTGCTCCTTCTCAGAATCCGAGGCGAGTCTGCCTCTCATCGTCTGTTCCTCCCCGTTTTTTAAGCTACACGAAAAGTTTCCAGGCTAGTCGTATCATTCCGTGGGCACTGTCGGCAACTCCCCAGGTAAACGAAGAAAGCGAAGGCTAATGACTAACAGCAACCTGGCTAGGTGGCTGGTGTTAAGCGACTCTCTCTGAGGGCGCGGGGGCTGTGGAAAACCACTACGCACCTGAGCGCGGTCCACAGGGGCGCGTTCTCGGGGAGACCGAAGTAGCGCCAAGTACGCTGCTTCTTCGCCCCGACCGCTTCCCGCCCCCTTACTCAAGCCATCGC
>JBMNNX010000188.1:0-13253 GCA_050942745.1 Myxococcales bacterium | reverse complement strand
GGTGGAAGCGGCGCCACGAACATGCTGTGGCTCGCCGGGCTGTTGGCGTTGGTCTACTTCGGAATCATGTACGTCCCGGCGTACGTCGAGGCGTATCAGGTGAAGCAGGTGCTGCGCGAGGCGGTTAACCTCGCTTACCGCGAGCCCAATGACGACAAAGTGCGGACGTTCATCCAGAACAAGTGCAAGCAGATCGGCTCGCACTACGAGATCCGCGATGGGGAGGAGCGCAACCTCCCCGGCATCGTGCTGCTCGACGACCACGTCTTCGTCAACCGCGACACCAGCGAGCAGACGATCGTCCTGCAGGTCGAGTACGAGAAGTACATCTACTTCCCGTTCACCAAGAAGCAGCGCGTCTTGCAGTTCTCGCCGAGCGTCAAGGGCGATATCTCGCCGGTCAAGTGGTAGCCCGGCCGCTCGAAGCGGCTTCCAGCGCCGGGCGAAGGACTATTGGGACGACCTCCGGCGGGCCAGGCGCGCCCTTGGGAAGAACCGCTCGAGGATGGCGGCGTAGTCGAGCCCTTGTCCCGCGAGCCGCGCCGCGCCCGACTGGCAGAGGCCGACGCCGTGGCCTTTGCCCGCGCCGCGCAGCAGTGCGAAGTCGCCCTCTATCGACAGATGGAAGCGCGGGCTGGGCACCTTGCCGTAGCCGACCTCGGCGCCGAGCGCGCGGATGAAGGCCTCGCCCGTGGCACTCCGGCCGCTCGAGCGATCGACGACGCGCGCCACGAACCCGCCCGTGCCGGTCTGAGCCCGGAGCGCCCTCGGCTCGGCGGGCGCGCCGCCAAGCGCGCGGGAGGCCGCGCGTATCAAGGCGGGGATCGGGACGCGCGCGCTCCACGGCGCGGCGCAGCCGGGGTCGGCGACGGCGGTGGCCCCGGAGCGATCGCGCCCGGGGAAGACCTCTGCGGGCTCGGCGGTGTGGCCGCCGCAGGCGGCGTGGAAGGGCGCCAGCGCGATTTCGCCCGACCCGAGCACCAGGACCTGCCCGCGGGTCGCCTCGGCGGCTTCGCGCGCGGCGTCGCGGTGGCGGCCCCCGACGTCGGCGCCGAGGACCTGGCAGTGCGCGAGGTCGCACGCACTCGCCTCGGGATGCCGCCGCGGCTGGGCGAGCGCGTACGAGCGGGTCACGACGGCCTGCGCCTGCAGCGCCGCCGGCGGCGTGCAGGGCAGCGTCTCGGAGGCGACCACGCCGGCGACGTACTCCTCGAGCGGCAGGGTGGCGACGACCCGCAGCTCTCCGTTTCGCGCGCGGATCTGGAAGGAAGCTGTGTAGCGCCGGGCGGCCGCTCCGCGGGGCGCGACGCGCCACTCGCCGGCCTCGAGCGCGAGGGGCTGCGGCGCCGGCTTGCCGTCCACGACGAGCGTGTCGCCGCGCGCTGCGACGGCGAGCGCGCGCGGGCCCTCGAACCGCAGCTCGCGCGGGTGCAGCCGCGTCAGCACGAGCACGTCGATCTCCGCGCCGCCGGACGGGATAGGGGCGGCAAGCAGGGCGAGGGCGAGCGCGAGCGCAGTCATCGGACGACGAACCTCGCGACGGCGGCCGGCTCACTCTGGCCTGGGACCCAAAGCTCAAGGCGGTGGGCGCCGCGGCCGGCGCCGATGCGAGTGGCAAAGGGCGCGGCGAGCGCCAGGCGCGAGCCGTCGTCGAGCCGGATCTCCAGCGCGGCGACGCCCGCGGGCGGCACCGCGCGCACCGGGACGGTCTGATCGGCGGCGGGGTATTCGGGCTCGAGCAGGTACTCGTCGCCGTCCGAGGGCATCAGCAGCCGGGCCGCGCGGCTCGAATCGCCGGCCCCATCGCCCGTCGCCACGTCGCCGGACCACGGCCCGGCTTCGAGCCCCTCGGCGCGCGCCCACGCGCAAAACTCGGGCCCGACATCGAGGCCGTCGCGCCGGTGCATGGAGCAGGGCTGCGCCGGCGCGGTCCGCGGAAGGAAGACCTCGCTCAGCGCGGCAGGGCACGCCGGTCCGGCGCGGTGGCCGGAGAGCGGGCAGATATCGACGGCCTCGAAGCGCGAACGGTCGATGAGCGGTGCCGGCGCTATCCCGCGCATCGCGAGGAGCATCACGCGCTTGAAGAGCGGGCCGGCGCCGGTGATGCCCGAGACGCCGCGCATCGGCGTGCCCTCGAAATTGCCGACCCAGACCGCGACGGTGCGCTCGCGGGTGAAGCCGGCAGCCCAGTTGTCCACGTGGGCCCGGCTCGTTCCGGTCTTGGCGGCGACGGGGAAGGGCAGGCGCAGCGAGTTGTCGATGCCGAAGGCGGGCGAGCGCGCCTGCTCGTCGGCGAGCATGTCGGTGAGCAGATTGACGACCTCCGCCGCCAGGAAGCGGCGGGGCTCGAGCTCCCGTGGGATCGGCAGGGGACGGCCCTCGGCGTCGGAGGCGGCGCGGATCTCGACGAGCGGGCCGACGCCGCCGCCGCGCGCCAGGCCGCGGTAGGCGCGTGCCAGCTCGCGCAGCGTCACGTCGCCGTTGCCAAGCACGATGCCGACCCCGTAGTGCGACGCGTCGTCGGCGAGCGAGTCGAAGCCGGCGCGCCGCAACACATCGAGCACGCGGTCGGGGCCGAGCTCTTCGGCGAGCTTGACCGCGGGCACGTTGTAGCTGTTGGCGAGCGCGGCGCGCAGGCGCACCGGGCCGTGGACGCGCCGGTCGTAGTTCTTCGGCACGTAGCTGCCGCTCGGGGTCGCGAGGTGCGTCTCGAGGTCGGAGAGCACGGTGGCCGGCGTGTAGCCGGAGGCGAGGGCGAGGCCGTAGGCAAAGGGCTTGAGGGCGCTGCCGGGCTGGCGCAGCGCGCGCACGCCGTCGTTCTGGCCGAAGCGCTCGTCGTCGAAGAAGTCGGCCGAGCCGACGTAGGCGAGTACCTCGCCGGTCGCGTTGTCGACGACGAGGACGGCGGCCTGCCCGACCCTGCGGTCCTGCAGCCCCGCGAGCTCCTCGCGAATCGCTTCCTCGACGGCGGCCTGGAGCGCGGGATCGAGGGTGGTCTCGATGCGCGCGGCGGCGTCGAGGCCGAGGCGGGGCAGGGCGCGCTCGATGGCGGTGGTCAGGTGCGCGGCCCGGAAGGCGCGCTCGGCGGGAACCAGGTCGAGCGGTGTCTCGGTCGCGACTCGTGCCTCGTCCTCGGTGATGAAGCCGAGCGCGCGCATCCGCCCGAGCACCTGGCGCATCCGCCTGCGGGCGCGGTCGGGGTGGCGAAACGGGTCGAGGCTCGCGGGCGCGCGCGCCATCCCGGCGAGCAGCGCGGCCTGGCCGGTCGAGAGCCGCGAGGCCGGGCGCGCGAAGTAGAGGTGCGCTGCGGCCTCGACGCCTATCGCCGAGTTCCCGAGCGGGACGCGGTCGAGGTACTCGCGCAGGACGCGCTCGCGAGGCAGGCGCGCCGTCAGCCGCAGTGCCCACAGCGCCTCGCCGATCTTGCCGGGCAAGGTGCGCGGGCGCGGCCGCAGGCGGCGGGCGAGCTGCATCGTCAGGGTCGAGGCCCCGCTCTCGATCCTCCCGGCGCGCAGGTTCTGGAGCGCGGCGCGCGCGACTGCGAGTGGGTCCACGCCGGGATGGCTGTCGAAGCGCTTGTCCTCGGCGGCGAGGAAGGCCAGCCTCAGGCGCTCGGGGATCTCGCCCTGTGGCAGCGGGAGGCTGCGGCCGTCCTCGCGGGAGCGCAGCTCGCGCAGCGTCGCCCCGGTGCGATCGGTGATCCGCAGCGAGACGAGCCCGTGGCGCTCGAGCAGGCCCGGCGGTAGCGGCCAGAGGACGAAGGTCGCCCCGGCTCCGAGGATGAGGAGCGTCGAGATGGCGGCGGCCTTCGTCAGCGCGCGGAGCATCGGGCTCGTCCCGTCAGCGTTTCGCCCGCCTCACCGGTGGGCGACTGGCTCGGTGGTCAGCACCGTGAAGCGGCCGCCGTCGGAACGGCCGAAGACCTCCGGCGCGTACATCTCTTCGGCCTTGGCAGGCGGCAACGCGTAGTCGCCGGGGGTGGTGGCGCGGGCGACGAAGCTCGCGGTGTGGACGCCGGGCGGCAGCCGGTCGGCGAAGAGCGTGACGCGGTCGTCGCGCATCTCTGTGTGGTTGAAGGGGCTGTAGAAGCTGTAGGCGAACGGGTTGGCGCCGCGGGCGCTCAGGTCCTCGGCGCTCTCGTACTCGTAGCCTTCGCCCGGGCCCTCCTGCTCGGGCTCGGCCGGGAGGGCCGCGGTCGAGGCGAGCGAGGTGTCTACGGCCTCCAGGCCTGCGGGCAGCGGCACGTCTACGACGACGAAGTTGCGCTCCATGTGCGAGCCGACGCGGACCCGGACGCGGACGAGGTCGCCGGCGCGGAAGGTCTTCGCCTGGCCGCCGCCCTCATACGGCTCGAACCAGCGCTGCACGACGACGCCGCGGTCGAGCGGCTCGGTCGGCAGCTCGGCGGGCGCGTAGCGCAGCAGCGCGCCGTAGTAGAGGACGCCCGTGTCGCCGTCGCGGGCGAAGACGAGCGGGAGCTGCTGGCCGGGCTGGCCGAGCTTGTTGCTCGGCACGCTCACCTGCGCGACGTTCATCGAGCGGCCGCGGAAGGGCGCGGTCGCTATCGTCTGCCCGCCGAGCGTGACCTTGGCCTCGAAGTCGGGCGCCTCCTGCTCCTTCACTCGGACCACTTCGGTGAGCGCCATCAGCGAGAAGGCGGCCTCCTGCGTGTTGCGGAAGCGGCCGTCGCGCTGGCGCGCCTTCTGAAGGTAGCGGGCGATCTTGGCGACGTAGGGGTGATCGGGCGAGATGTCGGCGAGGGTCTGGAGGACCAGCGCGCTTGTGCGGGCGTCCGAGGACCAGAGCGTCGCGTATGTATTCGGGTCGGTCTCCTCGAAGTGGACCTCGCCGGCCGACTCCTTGGCGTGGTTCATCAGCTCGGCGAGCAGCTTCCGGGCCTGCTCGCGGTTGCCCTTCCCGATGAAGAGGGCGTCGGCGAGCATCGCCTGAGAGAAGAGCGGCAGCTCCTGGCGCGCCTCGAAGAGCTGGCCGTAGTAGCTCGGGCGCGGCGAGCCGGTGCGGGCGAGGGCCCAGAGGGCGAAGACGCGGGTCGGCTCGCCCGGTGGCTCGCAGCCCCAGCCGCAGTCGGTGCACTTGCCGGCGGCCACCGAGTCGGACAGGTAGCGCTGCGCGTCCTTCAGCACCCCGGCGTCGACGCGGTAGCCGACCTCCTTGGCGCGGCCGAGGGCGAGGGTCGCGTAGGCCGAGGCCCAGGGATCCGAGCAACGGCTCGTGGACCAGAAGCGGAAGCCGCCGTCGGGGTTCTGGAGCTGCTCGATGGCCTTCACCGTCTTGGCGACCACCGCGTCGGGGTCGGTCGTGCCGTGGAGCGCGAGCGTCTCCTCGCCGAGCCACTCGCGGAAGAAGGCTTCGCGCTGCCCTCCGGTGTCGGCCGGGGCCTCGTAGGGCACGCCGAACTTCCCGTGCAGCTCGCGCAGCGCGATGAACGGGACCAGCCGCGAGCTCATCTGCTCGAGGCAGCCGTAGGGGTAGTCGACGAGCTGGCGCATGCTCTCGTCGAAGTTGCCGAGCACCGTCGAGGCGAGCGTCACGTCGAGCCCGCCGACGCCGGGCCGAATGCCGCCGGGCGGGGTGATGCCCTCGGTGCGCGACTCCTGCGTGTCGCCGTAGGTGGCGACCGCCTCCATCGAGACCGGCAGGCGGACTGGGATCTTCTGCTCGACCCCGTCGCGCTCGGTGCCGCTCGAGACCGCGAAGCGCAGCGTTGCCGTGCCTTCCGTCTGCGGCTCGAACACGAAGCGCACCTCGTGCGGCCGTCCGTCGGCGAGCGAGACCGTCTGCTCGGCCGGGCCGGCGAGCGTGAGCCCGGTCGCCTCGGCGGAGACCTTGGCGTCGCCGAGCTTCGCGCCGTGGGTGTGGACGACGACGCCCGCCTCCAGCTTGTCGCCCACGCGCGCAAAGCGCGGCAGCGCGGGCAGCGCGAGCAACGGCTTGGCGACCGAAACCTGCGACTCGCCCGCGCCGAAGAGATCTCCCTGAGTCGCCGCCACGGCCATGATGCGGTAGGTGGTCAGGTTGTCGGGCAGCTCGATGGTCGCGGTCGCGTTGCCCTCGGCGTCGGTGGTCACAGAGTCGAAGAAGATCGTGGTCCTGAACTGCGACCGGAAGCCCGAACCCGAAGCGTCGCCGCCGCCCGAGCCGCCCGAGGTCTCGCCCTTCTCGCCGTACAGACGTGCGAGCACCAGGTGCAGCAGCGGCTCGCCGATGCGGACCGAGAGGCCGCGCAGCGGGTGCATGGCTTCGATGGGGTCGGGTACCTGGTAGTTGGTGAGGCGAAGCACGCGCTCGTCGGCCGCCCAGAGCGCCACCTCGGCGCGCTGGCCCTTGCCCTGCCCGTCGGCGACCTTCAGCTTCACCGTCACCTTGTCCCGTGGGCGTTTCTCGGCGGCGTCGGGCGTCACCATCACCGCTAGGCGCTTGCTCTTTTTCTCGACTCGCAGCTCGGTGTAGCCGACGCGCACCGCCGGCCTTCCCGGATCGGCGCCGGTCTCGATACCCTTGTCAGACGGCACCCGGCCGCGGGCGATGACCACGCCGACGAAGGCGTTGGGGATGAACGACTCGTCGATGGGTACCTCGAGGGTCGCGGCCGCGCCGGTCAGCTTGACCTTGCGGACCGCGAAGACGCCCTCACGCTCGACGGTGAGCAGCGCCTCGGCCTCGGGGTAGGGGCTCTTGACGAGGATCTTCGCGGTCTCGCCGACGTCGTAGAGCCGCTTGTCGGCGACGAGGTCGATGCGGTCGGTGTCGTTGCGCTGCCAGGAGACCCAGCCGCCGCCGACGACGTAGAAGGAGCTGCGCGTCACCTGCTTGCGGCCCGCCGCGTCGGTGACCGTCGCCTCGACAAAGTGGAGGCCCGGCTGCTCGGGCGTCAGCTCGCAGGAGACCGGCGTCGCCTCCGACTTCGCCTCGCAGCCGAAGACCCGCGTCTCGACCGGCTCGCTGACGGTGAACCACTCGCCGCCGACGCCCTTCTTCTTTATCGACTTCCACTCGCGCCGCTTCACCTCGAGCGCGATGGGCGCGCCCGCCTGGCGCGCGCCGTCAGGGGCGACGGCGACCAGCTCGACCTTGGCGGGCTTGCCGACCTCAGCGAAGCCCGTGGCGGCGAGCCGGGCGCCCGCATAGAGGGCCGCGGGGTGGACGGTGACGATGGCGCGGTTGGCGATGCGCTGGCGGTTGATGTCGGTCACCTCAGCCTCGAGCGTGTACTCGTACGTGCGGCCGGCCGGTGCCTCTGCCTTGCCGGCCTCGATCGTCCACGCGCCTTGCTCGTCGGTGACGCCTTCGCCTCCGCCGACGACGCCGCTCGTCGGCTCGGGCTGCTCGTCGTCCCACCACCAGGCGTGGGCGCCGAAGTCGAAGCCCTCGTTGCCAGGAGGTGCGAAGCCGAGCGATGTGCGCATCGCGCTCCAGCGCACCTGCGCCCCGGCCATCGCGCCGCCGAAGAGGTAGCGGGCGAGGAGCGTCGCCTCGATCTGGTCGCCGGCGACGAGGTCTTTCTTGGCGGTAGAGAGATCGACCCGGAACTGCGGCGCCCGGTACTCCTCGACGCGGAAACTTGCCCCGTACTCGAGCGGCTCGGGGAGCTGCACGGTCGCTCTGAGCTGATAGGTGCCGAGCGGGACGTCGCCGCCGAGCTGGAGGCGGCTCGCGAAGGTGCCGAAGTCGGAGACGGTCGCCGAGCCCTTGAAGGCGCGCTTGCCCCGCGAATCGACGACCTGCACGTCGACGCGCGTCCCCGCCGCGGGCCGCTCGATGCGGCCGAGGCTGCGATAGCGGGCGAGCCCCTTGAGGTGGACCTCGTCGCCGGGCCGATAGATGCCGCGGTCGGTGAAGACGGTGCCGAGCGCGATCGGCTCGGCGCCGTCCCACGCGCCGGCCAGGTCGAAGGCGTACGGCTCCAGGCCGTCGCTCCAGGTCGAGAGCGTCGCGCCGATGTCGCCGTCCTTCTCGGCGACGGCAAGCGCGAAGGGGCTGCTCCAGCTATTCGACTGGCTGCCGAGCAGCTCGACGAGCCCCGGTACCCGCGCGATGCCGTCGGCACCGCTCGTCGCCTGCCAGCGCGTCGCGCCTTCGCGGTCGAGGATGCGCACGCTCGCGCGCTCGACCGGCCGGCCGGTCGAGAGGCGCGTCACCCACAGCGCGCCGCTCGCTGGCCCGAGCTTGGCGTGGACGGCGAGGTCGGTGAGCTGGGCGAGGACGCGGTCGGGCCGCCGCTCGGGCAGCTCAGGGCTCGCGAGCTTCACCAGGAAGAGGCCGGTTCGCTGACCCTCGGGAAGCGCCTTGCGCAGGTCGATGGGCGTGTGGCGGCGCGCGTTGCGCGCACCGGCGAGGTCGAGCTCCAGGGCGGTCGGCGGCAAAGCGGGCAGGGGCTCGGCGGCTCTCGGTGCGCGCCAGGGCTCCCAGGCGAGCAGTCGGGCCAGCTCCTCGGGGGTGAGCGGCCAGATCTCAGCGCGGGCCGAAGTGAGGTTGACCGACTCGAGCGGAAGCGCGCCGTCGCCCGAGGCCTCGAGGAGCGCGACCTGGTTGCCGAGGGTAAAGCCGGGATCCAGATCGTCGAGCGCGAACGTGCCTTCGAAGGCAGGCGCCTGCTGGCCGAATTCGTCGGTCGCGCCGGCGGCGACGCGCACCTTGTAGCGGGTTCCCGGCTTGTAACGGCCTGGGAGGCTGATCCACGCCTGCTTCGTATCCTGCCAGGGCTCGGGCAGGCGGCTCTCGACGCGGTCCCAGTCGATCTCGACCGGCGGCTCGATGGCGACCTTGTCCTTCAGCGTTAAGGGATCGAGCCGGTTCGTGGAGAGGAGCACGAGCGGGCCGTAGTGGCAGCGAGCGCCTTCATAGAAATGGAGGCAACCGCGCGCCTCGGTGATGCGCGCCGGGCCGTAGGTGCGGAAGGCGAATCGGATCTCGGCGCCGAGCGTGAGCGGGCCATCGGCGCCCTCGAGCTCGGGGGCGATGACGAGCGTGACCTCCTTGTCGAGCGGCAGCTTCGAGGCGGGGGCGAGCTCGTAGCGGGTCTGCCGGTTCTTGAAGCCGCGCTCGTCGAACGAGGCCCGCGGGTAGCGCCGCTGCGCCTCGGCGGCGCGCTGCTCCTCGGCGACGTCGACCTCCTTCACGACGGTCAGGGCGACGGGCCTGGCCTCCTTGCCGACCTCGAGGCGCGCGCGGGAAGCGAGGTCCTTCACCGGCTGGTTGAAGAGCAGGCTGAACGTCTGATCCGGCTTGAGCCAGGAGAAGCCGTCCGCGGGCGCGACGTGGTGGATGGCGGGAGGCGGGGTGTTGAACTCGAACGTGTACGGCTTGGGAAGGCGGGCGCCGTCGAGCGCGGTGAGGCCTTCGTGCACGGTCACCGTGAACCGGGTCGAGTAGGGGACGAGGCCCTTGGGCACGAGCTCGACGCTCGCGGAGCCGAGCCAGCGCCACTCGCCCTCGATCGCGGGCTCGATGGTGGCGACCGCGGGCCTGTCCGCTTCGTCGGAGATCGAGCCGAGCGCTACGACCGGCCGCGAGAAGGTGATGGTCGGGCGGACGTTGCCCGCGACCTCGCCCGCCGGGCGCGCGGCGACGACGGCGAGCTCCTCGCCCGCGCCTGGCAGCGCTTCGCGCGCTACCTCGACCTTCGGCGGATCGGGGATGGGGGCGAGCTTCTGCCCGCGTGCGTCATCCTCAGGCCGCGGCGCCGCCGCGGCGCCCGGCTCGAGTGGCTGCTCGGCCGGTCGGCGGCCGCAGGTGCAGCCCGCGGCGAGTGAAGCGAGGACGGCGACGGACAGGGCGCGCGCGGCTTTCGTCATGGCTGGCTCCGCGAGGAAATCAGGCGGGATGAGGGTCGATGGCCCCGCGCGGACGATAGCACACGGCCGACGGTCGAGCCGGCGGGGGCGCGGGCTCGCGAGCCCGGCAAAAGTGGCTGCGGGCTTGCCACCGTCGTTGATTGACCAGGGCCCAAGTGTTAGAAGGTGAGCGGTTTTCTGAGCCCCATGAGGCGCGTGGCGGGAAGACGGATGCAGACAATCGGTGTCATCGGCGGCAGTGGTCTGTACGAGTTGCCGGGCCTCTCGAAGGTTCGAGAGGTGTGCGTCCGTACGCCTTTTGGCGCCCCTTCGGACGCGTTCGTCGTCGGCGAGCTTGGCGGGGTGCGCCTCGCGTTCTTGCCGCGGCACGGCCGGGGCCACCGGGTGTTGCCGACCGAGCTGAATACGCGGGCGAACATCTGGGGTTTCAAGAAGCTCGGCGTCGAGCGGATCCTCTCGTTCAGCGCGGTCGGCTCGATGCGCGAGCACATCGCGCCGGGCCACATGGTCATCGTGGACCAGTTCGTTGACTGGACCCGCCAGCGGCCGCAGACCTTCTTCGGCGACGGGATAGTGGCCCACGTCCAGCTCGCCGACCCGGTCTGTCCGCACCTGGTCGAGGTGCTCGCCGAGGCGGCAGGCGCCGCCGGGGTCGTCTTCCACAAGGGCGGCACCTCGCTGTGCATCGAGGGCCCGCAGTTTTCGACCCGCGCCGAGAGCGAGCGCTACCGGAGCTGGGGAATCGACGTCATCGGCATGACCGCGGTGCCCGAGGCCCGGCTCGCGCGCGAGGCCGAGATCTGCTACGCGAACGTGGCCCTCACCACCGACTACGACTGCTGGCACGAGTCGGAGGACGACGTGACCGCCGACGCGGTGGTCGAGGTGATGCGCAAGAACGTCGCTGGCGCCCGCGAGGTCATCCGGCAGGCGGTCGCGCGTCTCGTCGGCGAGCGCACGTGTGGGTGCGGTAGCGCGCTCGCCAACGCGGTGATGACCTCGCCCGATGTCATCCCGCCGGCCACTTACAAGAAGCTCGAGCTGCTCGTCGGGCGCTACTTGCCCAAGCCCGTGTCCAGCAGGAGCCGCAAGGCAGCGAGCCGCCCTCCTCGCGCGAAGAAGAGCGTGGCTGCCCGGTAATCCGGAAGTTGAGAAACGCGCCCTGCATTGGGCGCTCGCCCTTTGAGGAGAAGGGGGCTCTCATGTGTGTGCTCGTGGTCGGTTCGGTCGCCCTCGATTCGGTCGAGACGCCCTTCGGCGTGCGTGATGAGGTCCTCGGCGGCTCGGCGACCTTCTTCTCGATGTCCGCCTCCTTCCTCGCCCCGGTCAAAGTGGTCGCGGTCGTTGGCGAGGACTTTCCCGAAGGGCACGTCAAGCTGCTCGAGAGCCGCGGCATCGACCTCACGGGGCTCGCCCGGCGGCCCGGGCGCACTTTCCGCTGGAAGGGACGCTACTCGGCGAGCCTCAACGACGCCCAGACGCTCGACACGCAGCTCAACGTCTTCGAGCACTTCGAGCCCGTGCTGCCCGAGCGCTGCCGCAGCGCGCCCTACGTCTTCCTCGGCAACATCGACCCGGTGCTGCAGTCGCGGGTGCTCGATCAGATCGACAAGCCGAAGCTCGTCGCCGCCGACACGATGAACTTCTGGATCAGCGGCAAGCTCGACGCGCTCAAGAAGACGCTCGAGCGCGTGGACCTGCTGTTCGTCAACGACGCCGAGGCGCGCCAACTCGCCGGCGAGCACAACATCGTGCGCGCCGCCCGCGCCATCTCGGCCATGGGCCCGCGGCTCGTCGTCATCAAGCGCGGCGAGTACGGAGCCATCCTCTTCGACGGCGGCAAGACCTTCACCGCGCCCGGCTACCCGATAGCCGACGTGTTCGACCCGACGGGCGCGGGCGACACGTTCGCCGGCGGGTTCATGGGCTACCTTGCCCACGTGGATGATCTCGGGGAGAAGACGCTGCGCCGCGCGCTGGTGATGGGCAGCGTCATGGCCTCCTTCACCGTCGAGGGCTTCAGCCTCGACCGGCTCGCGACCGTCACCGAGCCGGACATCTTCCAGCGCTTCCGCGCTTTCAAGGATCTGACCGCCTTCGACGATCTCGTCCCGGGCTCGCTGCGCGTCGCGTCCTGACGCGCCGGCGTCCTCGAGCGGCCCGGCCTTCCACGCCCGGGCGATCGGCGAGGCCCGCGGATTCGCGCCCGGCCTTTTTTTCGTGCGCTTGCTGATCGGCGCGGCTATTCCGTACAATCGGACGCAAAGCTTTCGGTGGCGTTGAAAAGGGGGCTGGCTAAACCCGGGGGGTGCGCGAGTCACATGCGCGCATTCGTGAGGCGGACATGCTAGCCAACCGGCGCAGGTATCCCCGGGCTGCCCTACGCTCGCGGTGCTGGTGCGAGACCGACGACATCACGCTCTATGCGCGCGCCATGAACGTGAGCGAGGGCGGGATGTTCATCCGCACCTACGCCCCGCTGCAACGCGGCTCGCCGGCGAAGCTGCGCTTCCAGGTCGATCCGGGCTGCGAGGTGGCCGCCGACGCGGTCGTCGTCTGGGTGCGCGAGGCGGCCGAGCCCGAGCACGCGGTTCCCGGGATGGGCTTGCAGTTCACTACGATCGACGAGGCGAGCCTGGCGGCCATCCGCGACTTCATCGCGCGCTCGAACGGCAAGCAGAGCTCCTGGCCCGCCTGAAGCTCGCGTCCGCCGGCACGTGACGGCCGCGGGGCGCTGCGCCTCGCCGGCGGCACGCCTTTTCGGCTGCGAGGCGCGCGAGCTACTTCGCCTTCAGCGCCAGCGGGTGCTCGCTCGTCTTTCCGTCGACGTCGACGACGACTTTGTAGTCGCCCTCGCGCACCGCGCGGAAGCCCTCCCAGTCGATGACGAGCTCCATCACCTCGTTCGAGCCGAAGGAGACTTCGGCGCGCGAGGCGAGCAGCTCTTCGCCTCCCGGCGAGACGATGCGCACGCGGACTATCGCCGGGACTTTGCCGGGCGAGACCAGCCGGAGCAGGCTCTTGAACGGCGGGATGCTGCTCGGCAGGCCCTCGACGACGAAGCTGTCGATGCGGCCGACGGGCGCGCGGCCCTTGGCCCCCACCGAGAAGTCGCGGGCGTGGACGATGCTCTCGAGCTTGGCCGCGCCGTCTTGGGCGGCGCCGTGCAGGTCGCTCCCCGCGCGGCGCAGCTCGGGCTCCTTCTGTCTGGCCGGGCCCTCGAGGCCGTCGGTGTTGGGCAGCTCCGGCAGCTCGATCTCGAGCTTCGGCGACTCGAGCTTGGGCGCGGGCTCGAGCTTCGGGGGCACCTTGGGCGGCGCGGCAAGAGCGACGAGCAGCAGCAGGGCGGGCGTCATGGCAACCTCGTTCCTGGTCCTTCAGGGAGCATGCGGCGGCGCGCCGCCTTCGGGCAAGGCCCCGCGGTCCGTCGCCCGCCTG
>JBMNNX010000187.1:0-13255 GCA_050942745.1 Myxococcales bacterium | reverse complement strand
CAAGTCCGACGACACGCCATCGAGTCCGAGCATGGGCCGCGCACCGCCCTTCTTCCTCGCCCCGGGAGGACCCTTCCACGCGCTGACGCGGCGCTTGGGCCTCGCCAAGGGCGACGGTCGCGACGTCGCGCGCCTCTCTCTTGTCTTCGGCTTCGCGCCCTGGCTCGGGCTGATGCTGATCTCGGTCGCTGAACGGCTCATCTCGGGAAAGTGGCCGCTCGTCGCGCAGGCGCCTTCGGTTCACGTCCGCCTGCTGGTCACCATTCCCGCGTTCTTTCTCGCCGAACGGTCGCTCCACGTCCGGACGCAGCGGTGCATCGAGCGCATCGAAGGCTTCGTGGAGCCGCCTTCCGAGGAGCGGTTCCGTCAGCTCTTGAAGCGCGCGACCTCGCTGCGGGACGCGCTCTTCCCCGAGCTTCTCCTGCTGGCCATCGTCGCGCTCCTTCTGGCCCTGGCGTTCAGCGGCGCGGAGTTGCTCCCGCTCGGCGGCGGCCAGTCGTTGCGGCTCGAGCGCACCCCTATCTCGCTTTGGTACGGCGTCATCGCGGTGCCCGTCTTTCAGTTCCTGACCCTGCGCTGGATATGGCGCTGGCTCATCTGGACCACCGTGCTCGTGGGGCTCTCGCTGCTCGCGCTGCGGCCGATCCCGTCCCACCCCGACAGGCGCGGCGGCATCGGGTTTCTCGCCGAGCCGGCGATCGGCTTCGCGTACATCCTCTTCGGAGCCAGCGCTGTGCTCGCCTCGGGCTCAGCCTTCGGCTTCGATCAGGAGGCTTTCAATCTCACCGCGTACGGCTTTCGCGTCTTGAGCCTCACCCTGTTAGGCCTCATCGTCGTGCTCGGACCGCTCCTGCCCTTCGCCCGACCTCTCTTCCGCGCCAGGTTCGCCGGGATACGGGCCTACGACGAGCTTGCCGCCGACTACACGACGCGGTTTCAGCAGCGCTGGCTGGGGCGCTCGGACAGGGAGGGCTTGCTCGGCACCTCCGACATCCAATCGCTCGCCGACATGGCGAATTCCTATGACGTCGTGCGGGAGATGCGGCTCGTGCCCATCAACCGCGACGTGGTCGTGGTCACCGTCGGCGCCGTGCTGGCGCCCTACCTCGTCGTGCTCCTGGCGGAGATCCCGCTGGCGGAGCTGCTGCAGGATTTCGCCAATTCGTTCCTGGGGCAGCTCTTCTAACGCCGGCCGACGGAGCTGGCGGCTTTCACCGACTCGCGCCGGGACGGCGGGCCTCCCAACCTCGTCCGCGCATCCGGAGCCCGGCACCTCGACGTCGATTGGCCTCGCCACACGACACACGCTCGCGCCTGCGCGAGCCGGGCAATACGGTCAATCGCTCAGACCGGCTGCGGTGGGGCGCGGCTGGACCCGAGGTGCGAGGCGATGAACGCGACCGCCACCGCGGCGACGACGCCCGCGATGAAGCCGATGAGCACCGGGAGCCAGCCAAATGAGTCCGAGAGCCCTTCGGCGACGCCGGTCGCGGTCGCTCGACCCAAAGCCTGGAGGCGGCGCTCGAAGCACCGCGTGTCGTCGCTCTGGCACTCGGGAGCGATCTCGGCGCGCAGGCCGCGCATGGTGGAGGCGGCGAGCTTCTCGCTGGTCGCGGCCATGCTCTTGCCCAGTGGTCCGTCGCCGTTGGGGCCGAGCTGGGCGACGAGCTCGCGGGTGAAAGCCGCGAGGAGCGCCTGCAGGAGCGGATCGGCTCTAAAGTCGTCGCTTGCCCGGAAGGTCTCGCTCAGGCCTCGGGCGACGCCGCTCGAGGCTGCCTGCCCGAGCGCCTCGAGGCGCCGCTCGATGCACTGGGGCCGGTCCGGTCCCTTGCACTCGGGGAAGAGGTTCCCGAGCTCCGAGCGCACGCCTCTCGCGGCCGAGCCGGAGAGCCGCTCCCCGGTCGCCGAGATGCTGTCGGCGAGCGGTCCCTGGCCATTCTTGCCGAGCTGGGCGATGAGCCTTCGCGCGAAGGTGTCCACGAAGACTTCGGCGGCCTGCTCGGCCAGGCCTTGGATCGGAGTCTCCTCCGGGAACGGGCCGCGCACAGCCGCAGCAGCGCGCGGGCTCGCGAGGTCGATGCCTGAGCGCAGGCGAGCGGATCGTCGAGCACGCCGGCCGGGGTGGAGGCGCCTTCGAGCACACCGGCGCTCGCGGCCCCCATGACGAGCCGGAGCTGCCGGAGCTGCTCGGGCTGAGAGAGCCCGTCGATGAAGCCGATGGCGGTGTTCCGCGCCAATTGCTGGCCGACTTCGCCCTCGGGCACTCGTTCCTCGATTGCGACGAGGGCGCCGCGCGCCGCACGCTCACTCGTGGGCTGGACGAAGAGGCGGCACGCGGGCAAAGCCGACAGGCACCACAGGGCGATGGTCGGGCGAGCGCGCATTTCCGACTTTCGCGCCAAGGTTGGGATTCGCTCGGCTGCCCTGCAAGCAACCCCTCGGAACTGGCGGCCTCGGGCTGCGCCCCGGGGCGCCGCGGATTTGAGCTCAGCGTCCCCGAGAGCGCGTCTCCCCGCGTGGCCCGGCGAAGAGCCGAGCTCCGACGGAGAGGCTCCACTCGCCGGGGTTGAAGCGGGCGTCCGATCCGGTGACCACGACGAGCGCGGGCCATTGCCAGAGGAGAACGAGCTCGGCCAACAGTCCGGGCCTCTCGCCTGTGGTCATCCCCAGCTCAAAGCCGAGGACCGCGGCGCCGGAGTCGAAGACGAGGAGGCGCGTCTGCTCGGCTGGGGAATCGTCTCCGTCCCGCGACAGGGTCGCGCCGAACAGGGGCGTGAAGGCGAGGCGCCGCGCTAGCTGCAGCTTGAACGTGAAAGGCAGGCTCAGCACTGTGAGCGGCTCGCTGCCGAAGCGGTGCAGGTACGAGGGCTGGGCAGCTATCTCGAATGCGTCCGCGAGGCGCAGCTCGAACGCGGCGCCCAGCTCGAACGCGAAAGGCTCGGTGAGAGGCAGGGCGAGCCGACCATAGGGGATGAACGCGAGCGCGGGGAGCAGATCGAGGAGGTAGAGCCCGTAAACCGCGGGGTTGCCCACGGCGACGCGCGGAGCGAGCTGCAGGTCGAAGAACAAGGCGCCGAGCTCGAGCTGCTTCAGCAGCCCGTAGCCGAAATCGGCGCTCAGCCGGAGCGAGTTGTCCGGGCCGTGTGCCGTGGTGACGAGCGCGTCCAGCCTCGAGAAGCTCGGCGGCAGCACTGGTGGGCGGTCGATGTTGCGAACGGGCCAGGGATCCTCGTCGGGCTCGGCAGCGAGGACGGTGCCCGAGAGCAGGAGGGGCAACGCAAACCAGGCAAGACTCCTGCGGCTCGTGGCGACCTACCTCACTTCGAGGAGCGCGAGCTCGGGCGACTCCCGCGCCGAACTGCGCCAGTGCCCTCCCGCGGCCTTTCTAGGAAATCTGCGCAGCGAGGCAAGCCGGGCTCTCCCTGTCGTTGGGATGAGCATTACCGACGTCCGCCGCTATGGCGCTCACGCCTTCGCCCGCGCGGCTTCGTGCTCGGCTGCTCACCGGGGCTGCTTCGCGTCGGTCCTGAACGCACTTCGTTCCGTGCAGGACGTGCTCAGCGTTGTGCAGGGAGGGAATGGCGAACGCGGAAGACGGCCCCTGCGCTCTTCGTGGTCGCGCTGGTGGTTGCTTGGGCGCTGATGGTGCGGAGGTCCGAGTCTTCTCCCACACCTCAGATGGACGACCGGGCATCGCAGCAGCTCGCGAAGATGAGCGACTTCCTCGCGAACACGCGCAGCTTCCAGGTCGAGGGACTGAGCTCGCTGGACGTCGTGCTCGAGGACGGCCAGAAGGCCCAGTACAACGCGCGCAGCGTGGTTGACGTGTCCCGGCCGTACCTGAAGAGCAGGCGCGTCGGACCCTTTGCGGACGTGCTCTTTCTGTACGACGGGCAGCGCTTCATGCTCTACGACCGGGCGCGCAACCTCTACGCGGTCAGCGACGCTCCGCGGGTCACGGTCAACGGCATCACCTATCAGCAGTGCGGCAGCACCTACTACCGGCCCTATTACCAGGGCTCCGAGCTCGTCTACGTCGTGGAGACACCGTAGGAGTGAGGCTTGGTCCGTAGGTCCTCGTCCGTTTCCTAGGCGCGCGCCATCCCGGGCTTAGTCGGTGGCGTGCGCGGGCCTGGTGGACTTGACGCTCGGGATCTCCGGCTGAGAACGCGGAAGACGGGGCACGGTGCCCGCTCAGCGCGCCGGCAGGAAGAGGCTTAGCCCGCGCCTGGCCGCGGCGGGCTTGATGGGGCTGGTCTATCGCCAATTGCGCTCGTGCCGATCAGGCGCGACCGAACCGACCATTCGAGGTGCCGGGCGCTGCCGCTACCAGACGTAGCGCAGCGTCACCGTGCCTCCGAAGAGGCGCGGCTTGTCCGAATCGGCGGGCTCGCCGGTCGGGGTGAACCCGGTGATGGGCCCGAGGCCAAGCTCGGCGAAGGCGAGGACGCCGGTCTGCAGGTCCTCGCGTCCTGAGTAGAAGAGGCCCGCGGCCACGGTGTTCTGCGTCAGCGACTGGGTCCTGTCGTTCAGCTCGTTGGTCGTTCGCGGAAACGAGATCTCCCACTCGAGCATGAGCGCCAGGGGAACTCCGACCGTGCGCGCGTCGCCGGCGAGCGCGACCGCGAGCGCGGGCGTCAGGGAGTTGAAGTCGAGGTCCTCCCGCGCGTCGAGGAGGGGGCTGAACGGCTTGAGCGTGGTCGACCCGACGAGAACGCCGGCCGATGCCTGCAGCGAGAAGGCGGGCGAGAACGCCTGGGCCAGCGCGACGCTGCCGCCCCATTCGAAACGCGAGAAGGGGACGATGAGGAACTCGTCGAGGCCGTCGCTGATGACGTCCTCGATCGCGGCAATCGGGGCTTCGGTCAGTGCGCTGAGCAGCGCCACCAGGGTGAAGTTGGCCCCGCGGGCGCCGCCGACGTTGGCGCGCACGGAGAGCAGGGTCTCGTCGGTCTGCAGCAGCTTGACGATGGCTCCGCCCCTGCCGCTCACCTCGTACTGGCCGGTGCGGATGACGAGTGAGCGGGCGTTGGTCGAGACGCTGGCGACCCCGGCTAAGGTCCCGAAGATGCCAACTCCGTCGAAGAGGCGAATTCCCAGGTCGATGCCTTCGGCGATCCGGAGGTTCGCGACGTCGACCCTGCCGAGCCTGCCGAACGGAAGGTTGGAGACCTGGTTGTAGGAGACCCCGACCCGCGCCCCGAGGTAGGTCGAGACGAAGGCCGTCTCGGCGAAGGTTGGGAAGATGAACTGGTGGTCGCCGAGGATGCGGCTGCTTCCCCAGTCTGCGCAGGCGCACGGCGGGCACATGGGACACGGCTGGCACTCCGGACACGGCGGACACTCTGGGCTGGAGGGAGGCGCCGCCGGTTGGTCGGGGACTGGCGGCTGCGGCTGAGACTCGGCATGTCCCTGCTCGGGAACGGCCCGCTCGCCGTCTTATCCGGCTGTTGGGCGAGGCCCGGTCGGGCAGCGAGCAAGGCCGCGGCAAGAGCGACAACAAAGAGGACCGAGCAGCGCATTGACATGAAGCCTCCCCTCGTTTCCTTGGCGAGCGTGTGGCTTCGAGTCAGGTATTCAGCGTGCCTTCGACGCTCCATCGCCCCTGGCAGGGCGAGGCCGCGAGCCTGCCGATGGGAACTTCGGGCCAGCAGGCGGGAAGATTGGGAGGCAACACGGCGGAGCGGCCCGCGTGCGGGCCGCTCATCTTGCGGGTCGCTCGTTCGACGCCAGGTCGGCGCCGGCACGTCGGCTCTACGGCGCGGCTTGGCCGGGCTGGGACTGCTCGGGCGCCGTGCCACGAATGCGGGGAGGGCAGCCGGGGTTGTTCGGCTGGATGGCGACGGCGCCGTAGACGTTGCCGAACTGGACGTACGTCACGTCCACGAACGCGCCGGGAAGCAGGTTCTCGAGCATGTGAGGATGGGTTCGGAAGGCGCGTCCCTGGATGAAGAGTTGGCCATGGCTCTTGTCGAGCCCGGTGATGGGCCCGGAGATGACTCCCGTTTCCCCGAACGAGTCGGGTGAGACTTGGGCGGCGCCCGGCGTGCCGGGAGGATCGAGCTCAATCCACAGCTCGCCGCCGTAGTCGCGGTAGCGGAAGGCGACGATGTCACCGCGCACGAGGTTGGCGATTTGGGTCGGAAGCGCGCTGAGCTTGACCAGGCCCGTGTCGGTGTCAATGACGATCTCCAGCGTGTCCGAGAGGTCGATTCCTACGGCTCGCCCACGGGCAACTCCAGTCCTGTCGCTGCTGTTCGAAGAGGCGGGCGCTGCGCCTGTTCCCTGCCCGAGACTCGGGCCAGGCAGCATCAGAGCGCAGACGACCAGCCCGGCGAATAGGCCCCGGCCGCGCAAACGGCGCACGCCGGCACGTTCGATCAACGCTCGACCGGCTGGCCGAGCGGCGCCAAGTTGCAGTGCGGGGAGAGTCGCCGGCGGCCGGGAGCGGTCGCGCGCGCTCGACCGGCCGGTCGAGCTGCAGAGTACGAGGAGGCGTCGAGGTGAGCTCGTCGGAAGGCTCGAAATGGCGTGAGTGGTTCCAGTCGCTCGAGGTGATGGCTGCGACCGGATTGGTCTTCGCCGTCCTCTACGTCGTCTCCCTGCAGTTGCTCGGCGACGAGCCGCCGCTGGCGGCGGACGCGGGCGAGGTCGAGCGCTGGTTCGCCGACTCCGCCCGGCTGGCGAAGACGCGGCTCGGGGTCAATCTGGCGCCGCTGAGCATCATCGCGCTCATCTGGTTCATGGCGGTCTTCCGGCGCCGGCTCGGGACGGCCGAGGACAAGCTCTTCTCCACGGTGTTCGTGGGCAGCGGCGTCGTCTTCTCGGCGCTCTTCCTGTGCGGAGTGGCCGCCGTCGGAGCGGGCGCGCTGATGGTCGAATACACGGGCGTCGCGCCCGCCGTGCCCACCTGGCAGCTCGTGCGGGCGCTGGGCAGGGCGCTCCTGGCGGCGCAGGCGGCCAAGTTGGCCACTCTGTTCACCATCTCGATGGCGACCGTCGGCCTGCGCTCGGGCGCCTTCATGAAGGTGACGGCCATCCTCGGCTACGCGCTGGGGGCGACGATGCTCATCGGCGCGCTGCTCCGCGAGACGGTGCCCTACCTGCTGCCCGCGTGGATCGCCATCGCGAGCCTCGATCTGCTGGCGAGGCGCAAGGTCTTGCCGGAGAGGATGCGGCACGGGCATCGGGAGCCATAGGGCGCACGGGCGCTGTGCGACGCGCCCACGCCGACCTGGGCCTGCGCGGGGAGGAAACGAGGTTGGGAGGGCGGCCGTCTCGGCCGCCCGCGCGCGCACCCGCCTCCACGGCCCTCGGGGCCTGCGGGGCCGGGCGCATTGCCCATTGCCATGCGCCCCTACCGACGTGGCCGTGCCGGGTTCGAGCCGGGCGCATTGCCACGCGCCCGTACCGACCGCCGACGAGCCGCGGCACCGCGCTCCTATTCCTTCGCGGCGATCTTCGCCCAGGTGTCGCGCAGCGTGACGACGCGGTTGAACACCGGCGCGCCGTCCTTCGAGAGCTTGGGATCGGCGAAGAAGTAGCCCTGGCGCTCGAACTGGAAGTGCTCGCCGCCCTTGGCCTGCGCGAGGCTTGGCTCGAGCCGTCCCTTCAGGATCTCGAGCGAATTCGGGTTGAGGTGGGCCTTGTAGTCGCCGTCGGCGGCCGGGTTCTCGTGGTTGAAGAGCCGGTCGTAGAGCCGCACCTCCGCCTCGACCGCGTGCTCGGCCGAGACCCAGTGGATGGTGCCCTTGACCTTGCGGCCGTCCGGCGGTGTCCCGCCCTTCGACGCGGGATCGATCGTGCAGCGCAGCTCGACGATCTCGCCGGCATCGTTCTTGACCACGCGCTCGCACTTCAGGAAGTACGCCCAGCGCAGGCGCACCTCCTTGCCCGGCGACAGGCGGAAGAACTTCTTGGGCGGCTCCTCCATGAAGTCGTCGCGCTCGATGTACAGCTCGCGCGTGAACGGCACCTTGCGCGAGCCCATCTCGGGCTTCTCGGGGTGGTACGGCGCGTCGAGCTCCTCGACCTTGCCCTCGGGCCAGTTCTCGACCACGACCTTGAGCGGCCGCAGCACGCCCATCACCCGGCGGGCGTTGGCGTTCAGGTCGTCGCGCACCGCGTTCTCGAGCAGCGTCACGTCCACCAGGCTCTCGCGCTTGGCGACGCCGATCCGGTCGGCGAAGGCGCGGATAGAGGCCGGCGTGAAGCCACGGCGCCGCAGCCCGGCGATGGTCGGCATCCGTGGATCGTCCCAGCCGTCAACCTGCTTCGTCTCGACCAGCTCGCGCAGCATGCGCTTGCTCATCACCGTGTAGGTCAGGTTCAGCCGCGCGAACTCGACCTGCCGCGGGTGGGAAGGAACCGGCAGGTTGTCGAGGAACCAGTCGTAGAGCGGCCGGTGGTTCTCGAACTCGAGCGTGCAGATCGAGTGCGTGATGTGCTCGATGGAGTCCGACTGGCCGTGGGCCCAGTCGTACATCGGGTAGATGCACCACTTGTCGCCGGTGCGCGCGTGGTGGGCGCGCCGGATGCGGTAGAGCGTCGGGTCGCGCAGGTTCAGGTTGGGCGAGGCCATGTCGATCTTCGCCCGCAAGGTCCTCGAGCCGTCGGGGAACTCGCCGGCCCGCATGCGCGCGAAGAGGTCGAGGTTCTCCTCGACCGATCGGTTGCGGTACGGGCTCTCCTTGCCCGGCTCGGTCAGGGTGCCGCGGTACTGGCGCACCTCGTCGGCCGACAGGTCGCAGACGTAGGCCTTGCCCGCCTTGATGAGCTCGACGGCCCAGGCGTAGAGCTGCTCGAAGTAGTCCGAGGCGTAGTAGAGGTGCTCGCCCCAGTCGAAGCCGAGCCAGCGCACGTCCTTCATGATCGAGTCGATGAACTCCTGCTCTTCCTTGGTGGGGTTGGTGTCGTCGAAGCGCAGGTGGCAGCGGCCCTTGTATTTGGCCGCGATGCCGAAGTTCAGGCAGATGGACTTGGCGTGCCCGATGTGCAGGTAGCCGTTCGGCTCCGGCGGGAAGCGGGTGACGACCTCCTTGACCTTTCCCGAGGCGAGGTCGGCGTCGATGATGTCGTGGATGAAGTTGCCCGCGGGGGTGGCTTCGGGAGTGCTCATTCGGCAAGTCCTCTCTTCTTCCGGGAGCCTGGGCCAGCTCGCCGGCGAGGGCCGGCGCGGGGAGAACAAACCGGCGCGGTTCACCTCTTCGCCGACCTGCTGTCGGGTGCCCGGAAAAGCGGCGAGAAGATAGTCCTACCGGGTCTGTTGGCTCAAGAACGCCTTTGAGAACCGTGCCAGTCGGCAAGGCGGCCCTCCAGCGTGGCCGGCGGCCTGGCGCAAGGCGTCAGCCCGGCGGCTGGGACGCCTGGATGCTTCTCTGCTTGCTCGCGGAGCCCGAGGACGGTGGGGCGTTTCCGAGATCGCTGCGGCGAAGTCGAAGTCGATTGATCGAAGTCGAGCTCGATGAGGTCGACTCCGAGATTGATTTGGTCGAAGTCGAGATCGATGCGGCCGAAGTCGGGATCGGTTGTCGAAGTCCGGGATCGCTTTTTCGAAGTCGGGGATCGATTGGCCGATGTCGAGATCGATGTGGTCGATCTCGAGATCGCCGCAGGGCACTCGGACATCCCGCTTGGGATGTTCGACTGCCCCGCAGGGCAGTGGAACAACCCGATTGAGGTGTTCGAGGTCGCCCGGCAGGCGGCTCGATACCCCAATTGGGGTGTGTCGCTGCCCCTCCCGAGCCAATTGACGGCGGAGGCACGCGCCTGACCCGCAGCAGAGTCGTGTCGCCGCAGCGGAGCGCCCTCTCGGCCGGGCGGTGCTAGAACCGGAAGCTCCATCCCACCGAAGGCGGGCCCTCGATGACCTTTGACCGACTCTCACTCCTCGCGACGGTCGCCTGGCCGGAGCCCCAGGGCGCGATGCATCTGCAGTCCGACGGGGTCTTCTACTGGAAGCGCCTCGAGCCGGGCCTTCGGGTCTGGAGCCTTGATCTCGAGCGCTTGGCCTGGCGAGACCTGGGCCAGTTCGCCAGCGGCCTCTCATGCCCGAGGCTCCTGCAGGCCGGGGAGGGCCGGGTCGTAGTCCTCGGCGAGGTGCGCAACAAGTACGGCGCGGTCATCCCCGCGACCGCGCTCTACGAGTCGCTCGGGCCGGAGAGCGCCGCGACCGAGGAGCGTTTCTGGGTCGATTACGAGCTGGTGCCCGACGGCCGCTGGCTCGACGAAATCGTCCTGCGCCACCGCACCTCGACGCCCGACGAGTACACCGATCTCGGGCTCTTCTCGTATTCGCTGTCCTCTCGCGAGGCGCGGCCGCTCGAGAGCCGGCCACTCGGCTGGCAACCGTGGTTCCGCCAGTTGCCGCCGCTGAGCTGGGCCGGCGTTCAGGGCGAGAGCGAGCCCTACACGGCCGGCGGCTTCGATTTCTTCTGGCGCGCCTTCGGGGCGGGGGACATCTCCGTGCGCCAGTTGCTGGCGCGCGAGGGCGGCCAAGAACACCTGCTCTCGCCGCCGCAGCCGGAGCCCGACGGATGGTGGTGGGAGATCGGCGCGATCGTCCCGGTGGGCGAGGCGCTGGTCTATCGGCGCTTCCCGAGCTGCGGCGCGAAGGGCGAGCCTTCGCCCGACGTGCTTCCGGTCGATCTCGTCGTTCACCCGGTGGCTGCTCCCTTCCATCCGCTACGGGTCCGGCTTCCCGACCTTCGCTCCGAGCACGGGCTCGTGATGAGCGCGGACTCCATCGAGGGCTGGCGCGACCTTCTTCTCGTCCTCGTCGAGGACGGGCTCAGCCTGGTGCGCCTGGAATAGGAGTTCGGGCACCTGTCGGAGGGCGGCTCCGTTTGCCGGCTCGATCGCGGTCGGGCTCGTGGCAGAGCGACCAGGTCGTCGCCATCGACGCGCGCGACCGGCCGTGAGAGTCCGCGGAGTTTAGAGATCGTGTACTCTGCGTCCAAATCGAGCCTCGGGGGGCGCCTTGGGAGGCTCCGGGGCCTTGGCGATGGGCGCCACGGCATTTCACACGACGACACGCGCGAGCGGTCGAACAAGGCGGGGAAGTCCCGGCGCTGCGCGGCCGATCGCGCGGACCCCTGCGGGGAGCGGGTCATGAAATCGACGAAGGTGGCGCTGCTGATGTCGCTGCTGTTGGGCCTCGGCTGCGGTGGCGGCGCGGAACCCGAGCCAGATGCCGGGCTGCTCGATGCCGGGTCGGACGCCGGGTCCCATGACGCCGATGGCGGGGAAGAGGAGCACTGCGTGCCTCTCGCCGACCGCTTCGACGAGGACACGACCATCGAGAAGGGCTGCTACCTCGCCGAAAGGACGCCGGTCATCGGCGACGCGGTGCGGCTGACGTTGAAGCCGGGCGTCAAGGTCATCTTCTCCGAGGACGTCGCGCTGCGGTTCACGGGCGAGCAGGTGCTCGTCGCTACCGGCACCGCCGACGAGCCCATCCTCCTGACCGGCGCGCAGCCGCAGCGCGGCTTCTGGAAGGGCATCAGCTTCGACGGCACGCTGAGCACCGAGAGCCGGCTCGACTACGTGACCGTGGAGTACGCCGGCAGCACCAAGTCCGACTCCAACGCCGCCGCCATCAAGCTCACGGCCGACAGCCGCGGGGCTCGGGCGAGTCTGACGCACACGACCTTGAAGGACAGCCAGGGCTGGGGTCTGTGGCTGGACGGGAGCGCGGTGGTTCCCGAGTTTGCGTCGAACGTGCTCACGCGAAACACCCTGGGCCCGGCGAGCGTTGACGCCCAGGTGGCGGACGTCCTCGACGCGGACTCGAGCTACACCGGCAACGACAGGGACGAGGTGCACGTGCGGGCCTACCAAATCTCGCGGTCTGCGACCTGGCAGAACCTGGGCGTGCCCTACGTGATGGAGTCTTCGCTGGCGGTCGATGGCGCGGACTGGACAATCGCGCCGGGGGTGACCTTGGTGATGGCGGAAGGCACGGGCATCACCGTGAGGAGCGACGACTCGGCGCTCCTCGCCGCGGGGACTTCCAGCGCTCCCATCGTCTTCACCGGTCAGAAGGAGGAGCGCGGCTCGTGGAAGGGAATCCACTTCGACGGCTCGAACAACACGCGCAACGCCTTGGCGCACGTGACCGTCAAGTGGGCCGGCGACACGACCTCCGACCAGGATGCGGCCGCGGTCAAGCTCATCGCCGACAGCCACGGTGTACAGGTGAAGATCTCGCAGACCACGCTCGAAGAGAGCGAGGGGTGGGGGCCTGTACCTCGCCGCGAGCGCGATTGCCCCGGATTTCGCCGGCAACACGCTGACTCGCAACACGCTGGGGCCGGCCAGCGTTGGGAGCGAAAGCGCGCACCAGTTGCTGCCCAGCTCCAGCTACGTCGGCAACGACGTGGACGAGGTGCGGGTGCGCGCGAATCGGGTGCGGGAGGTCACCTGGCTCGACCTCGGCGTGCCCTACGCCATCGAGGGCTATGTTGACGTGGAGCGCGTGTGGACGCTCTCGCCGGGCGTGACCCTGGTGATGAGGGAGGATGCGAAGATCTACGTCGCCGGCGACGACGCCGCGTTCCGCGCCGTGGGCACGGCCGCGCAGCCGATAACCATCACCGGCGCCGAACCGAGGCCCGGATCCTGGCGCGACATCGTCTTCGACTTCGCGACGAACGACGCGAACGTGCTCGACTACTGCGTCGTCGAGTACGGCGGCGGCGGTGCCGAGAGCGGGGTCTACGGGATGATCACCGCCGACTCGGACAGCCGCGGCGTCTCGCTCTCGGTCACGAACAGCACCATCCGGCACAGCGCGGTCTACGGGATCTGGCTCGGCGCGACCTGGAGCGGAACGCTCGAGGGCAACACCATGTCCGGCAACGCGCTCGGCGACGTCTTCCACGACGAGTGACCGGCGCGGCCCCGGCCTTACGGGCGAGCGGTCGTCGCAAGTCCCTGCGGCCACGCGGGCCGCAGGGACGCGGCGACCCTCCCAATTCTCGCCATTCGAGCCGTTCGCCCCTGCCTCGAAGCGATAGGCCGCCGCGAATCAAACGAGACGGCGGCTCTCCCAACTCGCGCCCTTCCAGCCGTTGCCCTTGCCTCGAAATGACCCGGCGCCTCCAGTGAAAGCCCCCTCCTGCACGGCGCGCTGAGGGCGTCGTTCGCGCCCAGCGGCTGGATGCGCGCCGTGCCTCAGCATTGGTGGGTTGTCGGTGTAACCAATTGAAACCACTGGCCTTTTGGGGCACGGAATGCGGGACGCTCGTTTGCTGTT
>JBMNNX010000008.1:0-53712 GCA_050942745.1 Myxococcales bacterium | reverse complement strand
CTACTTCGGTCTCCCCGAGAACGCGCCCCTGTGGACCGCGCTCAGGTGCATAGTGGTTTTCCACAGCCACCGCGCCCCCCAGAGAGAGTCGCTTAACACCAGCCACCTAGGCGGCGACTCGCCGCTCCGCTTGACCCTTCGGCTCGAGTCTCGGCAGCTCGCGCACCGACGCCGGAAGCTGTCGAGTAAGCCAAGAGGAGCGGTGGGGAGTGCTCAAGGCATACGGGCCAATCCACGCCAGGCACGTCGCCGAGAACAGGGCGTAGGGGAAGGCCCAAAGCGCCCGCCAAGAGCCGCGGGTCACCGCATAGATGACCGCGGGCGGAACGGCAGAGATCAGCAGACCGGGAAGAACCCACAGCAGCGCCGACGGATGCATCGCCAGCAGCACCAAAGCTGGGAGGAAGGTGCCCGCGCGAAGAAGCTTGCCGATGACGGACCAGACAAGGTTGATCCGCGCCCCGAGCGCCGCTTCGGGCCGGAAACGGGAGAAGACGAACCCTGCCAGCTTCAAGGACTCGCGCACGTCGCTGCGCTCCCAGCGCAAGAGCATTCGACAGAGCTGCGGGATCCGCTGCGGGACCTCGGTGAGCACGATGGCGTTCGCTTGGTACTTCACGAGCCAGCCGAGCTTCAAGACACAGTTGGTCATCGCCCGGTCTTCGCCGATGGTCGCCGGGCTCCCGAGGAAGGTCTGGACAATCCACTCGTGCTTGAACTGCTCGACGAGGTCGCGCCGGTAGGCCGACAGGGCTCCCGGGCAACAGTTGACCGTGTTCACCTCGCTCTCGGCCGAACGCATGAGCTCGAAGGCGACAGTGAAGCTGACATCGAGCATCCGGGCGAGGATCCCTGAATCATTGAGCACCCGGACGTTGCCGGCCACCGCGCCGACGCGCGGGTTCACCACCAGCGGGCTCACCAGGTTGCGCAGCGTGTCGGGAAGCACCTCGGAGTCGCTGTCGACGGTGACCACGACCTCGCCGCGCGCCCTGGCAAATCCCGCATAGAGCGCATGGCGCTTTCCCCGGTTTGCGGCGAAGCGAACCGAGACGATCTGCTCGCCGAGTTGCCTGCGGCCCCGCTCGATCCAGGTCCAGGTGTCGTCAACGCTGCCGTCGTCGATGGCGACGATGCTCAACTTCTCGGCCGGGTAGTCGCTCGCGACGAGACTGCGCAAGGTCTTCAGAACCTGGGGGCCCTCGTTGTAGGCCGGAACGATGACGGTGATGCGCGGTAGCTGGGCGTCGCAGACGCTGGGGACGGAGCGATAGCGGGCGAAGAGCGCCAGGCGCCAGGCGAGGATCGCGGTCGAGAGGAGCACGAAGACCTGACCGATGGCCAGGCCGACGCGCCCGCCGATCTTCTCGAGTCCCAAGAGCTCGCCCCACAGGCCGGCGACTGTGGCGAAGAGCGGCAGAAGCTGCAGGAAGACCAGCGCTACCAGCGGCAGGACGAGCCACCTCGCCCGTGAAGCCGACTTCGGCGCCGGTGCCATCGCTGCTTTCGGGAAGTCCGACATCGTTCGCTCCTATTCAAACCCTCGGGGCGGGCTTGCAGGCGCCGTGCCGGTGAAAATCAGCCGCAAAGTCGGCCACTTACCGCGAACTGGAGATCCCGCGAGCAGGGACGGCTTCCCGGGCGGGACCGGTCTGCGGAGAAAACCGGGGAGAATTTCCCCACTCGAGCCCCGAGGGCAGGGAAAAGCTCCCCGACCGCTCCTGCCCCGCTGAGGGTCGAAGCAGACGCTGGGCGACTGGTCAGCGCCGCAGGTCGATCTGCTTGAGGGCCTCGAGCTCCTGCTCGAGGCGCGCGTTGTCGTCGCGGGCCTGCTGCAGCTCGAGCTGGAGTCGCCGTTCCTCGGCCTCGAGAGCCTCGAGGCGCTCGAGGGCGACCTCGTGAGCCTCGGCCTTGCGCCGGTTCTCGTCGTCGCGGGCCGCAAGCTGCTCGGTCAAGCGGACGATTTCGGCTCGGAGGGCGGTGAGCTGTCCCTCGAGCTCTTCGCAGGTGCTGAGCAGATCGAGGGCATGCCGTGCGGCGACGCCGTAGGGGCTCGCCGGGTGCGCGGCGCGCAAGGCCTCGAGGGTGCGCCGGGCGGCCGGCGGGTCGAACGCGAGGCTCTCGGCCGTCAGCTGGAGAAGGGCCCGCCGAAAGAGCCGCGCCGCAACATCCTCTTGCGGGTCGCGCTCCCAGGCCTCGGCCGCCTCGGCGAAGCGCCCTTCTTCGAAGGCCCGATCGCCCGCCCTCAAGCTTGGGACGCAGCCCAGCGTGCCGACCAGGAACAGCAGCGGTCCGAGGTGTGCGACGCGCACGCTAGCCCTCCACCGCCTGCCGCGCGCCGTGCGGCGCCCCGCTCTGGTCGGCTTCGGTGGCGGCGAGCGGCAGGGCGACCGAAAACAGGCTGCCGCCCGCTTCCCGGTTCTCCATCCAGATCGCCCCGCCGTGGGCAGCGACGATGTCGCGACAGATCGCCAGCCCGAGCCCGACGCCGCCGCCTGCTCGGCGGCTGCGGTCGACCTGATAGAAGCGCTGGAAGATGCGCTCGCGGGCTTCGGGCGGAACCCCGGGGCCCTCGTCGGCGACGGTGATGAGCGCCCGCCGCCCGCCGGGTTCCGAGCCGTGCTCGTCGGCCGCCTCGAGCCGCGCCTCTCCCGAGCCGCAGACGGCGAGCTCAAGCTGCACCCGCCGGCCGGCAGGCGAGAACTTGATCGCGTTTTCGAGGAGGTTGACGAGCACCTGCATCAGCCAGTCCCTGTCGCCGTCGACCATCACCGGCCCGGACGGCAGACTCAGGTCGAGCTCGAGCTGCTTCTCGCCCATCCGCGCCTCGAGCTCCTGCACGGCCGTCGATACGAGCGTCGTGAGGTCGAGAGGGCGCACATCGTAGCAGACCGCGCCCGCCTCCAGACGCGACAGATCGAGCAGCCGCGAGAGCATCGTCGACAGGCGCCGCCCGGCGTCCAGATTGAGCTGCAGCAGCCTGCGCTGCTTTGGAGTGAGCGGTCCAGCCAGCTCCTCGACGAGTAGTTGGTTGGTCTCCTGCATCGCGGCCAGAGGGGTCTTCAGCTCGTGGGAGACGCGGGAGAGAAAGTCGCTCTTGACCTGGTCGATCTCCTGGAGGCGCTCGACCATCGTGTCGAAGGTCCGGCCGAGCTCGGCGAGCTCGTCGCGGCCGCGCGGGTCGAGCTTGACGAAGCGGCCCTCGGCCACCGCGCGGGTCGCTTCGATGAGGCGGGTCAAGGGGCGGGTTATCGAGCGGATGGTCACCGTCACGAAGAACAGGGCGCAGACGAGCGCCAAGCCGGCAAAGGCCTTCGATTGGCGCTCGCCGTGCGCAACCTGCGCCTGGGCGCGGGCGACGTCGGCTTCGATCCCAGCCCGCAGCACCGTCAACAGCATCAAGGCCCGGGCACGCACGGCCTCGATTGCCCCGACGAGCTCGCCGCGCACGTCCTCGCGGCCGGGCCCGGCGCCTTCGGCGCTGAGCGCCGCCCGCCGAGCCTCGAAGCTGGCCCGGTATTCGCTCCAGCCCGAGCTGAGCGCGGCGACCGCCTCGCGCTCACGCCGCGCGAGCTCGAGCCCGCCCTGGAGCTCGAGCTGCTCCTCGACCGCGTGCCCGAGCCGCTCGAGCTGGGCGGCATAGGCCGAATCCCGGGTGACGAACAGCTTCTGCAGCCGCTCCTCGCTCAGCTCGAGGGTACGCAAGATCTCGAGCGTTGAGGTCACCGCGACGAGCCGCACGTCGAGCAGGGCTCGGTGCGAGATCCCCAGCTTCTGCACCAAGGACATGTCGCGAGCGAGCGCCAGCAGGAGCAACCCGACGAGAAGGCCCGCCCCGACGGCGACTTTGGTGCGCACCCTCATTCGCCCGAGGACATCACTCCGTAGGCCTTCAGCTTGTTGCGGATCGTCTTGACGTCCATGCCGAGCCGCCGAGCCGCGGCCGCCTTGTTGTTGCGGACCTGCCGCAAGGTCTCGAGGATGAGCAGGCGCTCGGCCTCGGCGGCCGTGACGTCCGCGGGCAGCACCAGCGGCCCGTTCGTGCCGGCGGCCGCCGGCGCCTCGGCGACCGACAAGGGGAAATGCTGCCGGCGCAACCGGCCCTCCTGAGCGAGGATCACCGCGCGCTCGATGGCGTTGCGCAGCTCGCGCACGTTGCCCGGCCAGGCGTGCCCCATCAGCGCCGCCAGGGCATCGTCGGCCAGGTCGGTCACCGCGGTCGAGTGCTTCTGGTTCATCTGCTGGAGGAATCTGCGGGCGAGCAGCGGGATATCCTCGCGCCTCTCGCGAAGGGGCGGCAGCACCAGCGTGCAGACGTTGAGGCGAAAGAAGAGATCCTCGCGCAGCCGGCCCTCGGCAATGGCGGTGTGCGGGTCGCGGTTGGTGGCCGCAAGTACCCGCGTGTCGAAGCGCACCTCGGCCCGCGCTCCGATGGGCCGCGCGCACCCGTCCTCGAGGACCCGCAGGAGCTTCGGCTGGAGCGCCGCTGGCATCTCTGCGATCTCGTCGAGAAAGAGCGTGCCGCCGTCGGCGAGCTCGAAGGCCCCGGGCCGCGCGGCGACCGCGCCGGTGAAGGAGCCACGGGCGTGGCCGAGGAGCTCGGCCTCGACGACCCCCTCGGGCAGCGCGGCCATGTTGAGCGGCAGGAACGGCCCTTGGGCGCGGCGGCTCAGGGCGTGCACGGTGCGGGCGACGACCTCCTTGCCGGTGCCGCTCTCGCCGTAAATGAAGATCGGGGCGTCGGTCGGAGCCAGCTTGCGCAGTTGGTCATAGAGGGCCTGCATCGGAGGGCTCTTTCCGACCAGGGCACCGAGCCCCTCCTCCTCGGCAACGGCCGCCCCCCCGCCCCCGGGCTCCCCGGGCTCGCTGGCGCGCCGGAATTCGACCTCCTTCTCCAGCTTGGCCAGCGTGGCGTGCAAGCGCGGGTAGTCGAGCGGCTTGGTCAAGAAGTCCGAGGCGCCGCGCTTCATCGCCTCGACGGCGACCTCGATGGTGCCGAAGGCCGTCATCAGGATGACCGGTCGCCTGCCTCCCGCGGTGCGGAAGAGCTCGACGAGCTCGACGCCGTTGGCGTCGGGAAGGCAGACGTCCGAGAGGATCAGATCCGGGTCGGCCTCCTCCAGGAGTCTTCGGGCCGAGGTGGCGTCCTTCGCGACATTCACCTCATGGCCGAGCGCCTCCAGGCGGGTCTGGAGAACCTCGCGAATGGCAGCCTCATCGTCGATGACCAGGATCTTCATCGGTGTCGCTAGTGGGATGGTGCTCGCCGCGGCTCAGCGGCCACCCGGCAAACGCTGAAGTCTCGCATGTCCGATCTAAACCGGAAAGCTATCGGTCGTGAATGAGCCGGGCGCGTCTGAGCTGTAGGAGCGGCCGGGCTCGTCCGATCGACCGGGGCATGGCGAGATTCCGGGCGCCCCAGCGGCCGCGCGCGCTCACTCCTTGCGCGCTTCAGCGGCGGGACGGTCTACTCTCGCTCGAGGGCGCGCACGAGTTGGCGGACGCTCGACAGTAAAGCCGCTCGTGCGCCCGAGCGCGGTCACCTCCGCCCGGCGGAATCCGTGCCTGACGGCCCCGGGCGAATCCTCGAGCATCAACACCCGGTCGATGGCCGACACGCGCCCTCAACCTGACCAAGGGGCGGCTGCTCGAGCACATCGACGACCTGAACCGGACCGGCAGACTCGCTTCATCGACGACCGCCTGCTTCCCGAGAAGTTCGACCTGCGCTGCATCAAACGCGCACGCCGCCCGCGAAAGCCGCGAGCGGGCGCGACCCCCAAGGAGAACACCACCGAGACTCTTCTCATCGCCGCTAAGCCCCTCGGAACCTGGGCCCGCCCAAGCGAGCTCGTAAACGACGTCGTGACGACGGCGCGGTTGCGCGTCGGGCCCGCGACGGCCTCAACCGAGTGCGGCTTCCTGTTGGCGCGGGGGCGGCCACGGCAAACCGATCGGTCTCGACCCGCGAGTCCTCGCCAGACCGGGTGTCGCCCCGCCTCGAGGCAATCCGGCTCCATTCAAGCCAGTCGCAGTGGTCGAATGCGCCGGCGAGGCCCCGGAGGTCTTCGTCCAGGTCGAGGTAGGGAGGCGAATTCGCGACTCAATCGGCTCCAAGGCTCCGATAGTCGCCTCTGCGCTCGGGCCGACCGGGTTTCGCCTCGGTTGCTTGGACAAGGTGGAACGATCCGAGGAGGCTGCGACTCGACCTCCGATGCCCATCCCACTCCGGCCGATTTGGCTCTAGAGTGCGTGTTCTCCCTGGGTGTCTTGTCGTTCCCTCACGCGTTTTTCCGACACCATCGGCACCCCCACACGAAGCGAAGAGGATCTCGATGAAAGCCTTGGTCAAGAGCAGACGGGAACCCGGACTGTGGATGGAGGACGTCCCGGTGCCGGAGATCGGGCCCAACGACGTGCTCATCCGCATCCACAAGTCGGCCATCTGCGGCACCGACATGCACATCTGGAACTGGGACGCCTGGAGCCAGAAGACCATCCCGGTGCCAATGGTTGTCGGGCACGAGTACGTCGGGCGCATCGAAAAGATCGGCGCCGAGGTCGAGGGCTACAAGGTCGGCGACCGAGTCTCGGGCGAGGGGCACATCGTGTGCGGGCACTGCCGCAACTGCAAAGCGGGCAAGCGCCACCTGTGCCCGAACACCCGGGGCGTCGGCGTCAACCGCCCCGGCTCCTTCGCCGAGTACCTGTGCTTGCCGGCGGCCAACCTCTTCAAGGTCCCGGACAGCATCTCCGACGATCTGGCTTCGATCTTCGATCCCTTCGGCAACGCGACGCACACCGCGCTCTCCTTCAGCCTGGTGGGCGAAGACGTGCTGATCACCGGAGCGGGCCCCATCGGCGCGATGGCGGTCGCCATCTCCCAGTTCGTCGGCGCCCGCCACGTGGTCATCACCGACGTCAACCCCTACCGGCTCGAGCTCGCGCGCAAGATGGGCGCCACCCGCGCGGTAGACGTGAGCCGCGAGAAGCTGTCGGACGTCATCGCCGAGCTCGGGATGACCGAGGGCTTCGACGTCGGCATGGAGATGAGCGGCACCGGCGCTGCCTTCAAGTCAATGCTCGAGTCGATGGCCAACGGCGGCAGCATCGCGCTGCTCGGCCTGCTCGGTGACGACGTCGCCATCGACTGGAGCAAGGTGATCTTCAAGGGCCTGCGGCTCAAAGGCATCTACGGCCGGGAGATGTTCGAGACCTGGTACAAGATGGCCGCGATGATCCAGGGCGGGCTGAACATCGCCCCGGTCATCACCCACCGCTTTCCCATCGACGACTACCGCCAGGCCTTCGAGGTGATGGGCAGCGGCAAGTCCGGCAAGATGCTCCTGGACTGGGGCGTCGAGTAGCGCCGGCTTGCCGAGTCGAACGAGTCGAATCGCGGCCCCTCGTCAAAACTGGCGAGGGGTCGTTGCGATCTGGGAGCGCTTATCATGGCAATGCGCCCGTCCGAGGCTGGTTGGGGCACATGGCAATCATGCGCAATGCGCCCGTCCCAGGTTGGTAGGGGCGCATGGCAATGCGCCCGTCCGAGGATCAAGCAAGGTCTCGGCGAATTCGAGGATTTCCGGCGGCGGCCAGCCCGGTGGCCGCCTCTCCTGAGCTCGTTGAAGGGCCTCGGATGACTCGTTGCCACGCCCTGGCTTGGTAAAGAGCGGAATAGGCTCTGGAGCTCCGACGCACGCCCTACTTGCCGCCCGTCGCCGCCGCCAGGTTGGCGCGGGCGAATTCCCAATCGACCACGCGGTCCACCCAGGCCTGCAGGTAGTCCTTCCGGCGATTCTGGTAGTCCAGGTAATAGGCATGCTCCCAGACGTCCACGGTGAGCAGCGGCGTCGCCGCCGTGGTCAGCGGCGTCTCGGCGTTCGGGGTCTTGGTGACCTTCAGCTTCCCGTCCTCGAGCACCAGCCAGGCCCAGCCGCTGGCGAACTGGCTCACACCAGCCTGCACGAGCTGCTTACGCAGCTCGTCGGCCGACCCGAAGTCGCGCTCGACCAGCTCGAGCAGCGCGCCGGTCGGCTCTCCCCCGCCCTTGGGCTTCATGCTGAGCCAGTAGAAGGAGTGGTTCCACGCCTGCGCCGCGTTGTTGAACAGGCCCGCCGGGCCCTCGCCGCGCGCGGCGCGCCGCACGATCTCCTCAGGTGACATGGAGGCGAGCGGGGTCCCGGCGATCGCCGCATTGGCGTTGTCCACGTAGGCCTTGTGGTGCTTGCCGTGGTGAAACCCCAGGGTGCGCGAGCTGATCTGCGGCTCGAGGGCGTCGGCGGGATAGGGCAACGCGGGCAGCTCGAACGGGCCAGCGGCAACCGCCGGGCCCGGCGCGCTGGCCGGGGGCGCCGAGGCAGCAGTGGCCGAGGTCGCGCACGCCAAGCCGGTGCCGGCGATGGTCGCGGCGGCGCCGGCGAGGACGGCCCTGCGGGTCAGGCGAATGGGGTCGTTCATGGCTCCTCCCAGAGCTCTCAGTCGGGACGGCCCATCGATATCGGCATCCAGCTCCGGCCGCCAGTCCCTTCGCGCCTGGTCCTGCGCCGCGCCCCGGGGTCCCTTCCGCCGGGCCCAAGCAACTCGGGCGCAGCGCGGTCATCCCGAGCTTGTTACCGGGTCGTTGTCCGGCTGTGACGTTGAACGAACAGCAGATTGCCCTGAAGGCCCTGCGTGCGAGCACGTGAAGGTTGCTTTCCCGCTGCGCGGGGAGGCGGGGTTTGGTCGGGGCTCGCGCGCGCTCAGTCGGGGTGGCGCCGAGAGCTGTTCGTTAGGAGCGCAGCCTCCCGAGGAACGAGGGAGGCGGAGTCGCGGCGCCCTCGACTTCGGCCTCGCTAGCTCGGCCTACGCTCGGGCTGACCGGATATCGCTCGGAGGATTCTTCGACACATCTTCAGGCGCGTCGCGCTTTCGCTCTCCGGACCGACCGTCCACCGGCCTCGCGCAGCCGGCCTACCAGACCGAGACCTCGGAGACGTAGAGCCGCGTGCCCTCCGTCGGGATAAGGCGCACCTGTCTCACCGAGGCCGCGGCGGGCAGCTCGACGACCGCGTATTCGCCCGACTCCACGGTGTGCAGCGCGGACCAGCTCTCGCCGTCCGGCGAGGACTCGATCCGCGCGCCGCCGATGCCGGAGCCGCGCACGACGACCAGGCCGCCGAGTGGGCCTGCGGCAGCTCGACCACCAGGCTCGTCTCCGACCGCGTGCTCCTCTCGATCTGGCCGTCGGTCACCGGGCACGCCCCGACCTCGAAGCGCTGCCCGTCAATCTCGCAGGCCGCTCCGCGCGAGGGCGGCGCGCCCGCGGTCCCCGTGAAGGCGACCTTCGGGCTGGTGAGCCGCAGGTTCTCGATCGCCCCGCGGCCGCTGTTCTCGTAGTCCTGCGCCACCGCGACCGTGCCGGCGAAGTCCTCGAGGAGCCGCGCGTCCACCGGGCCAACCGGCTGCGACAAGAGCAGACGGCGCTGCGCGTCGCCGAACTGAAGCGCGGGCTCGCTCGGGGTCATGCACGCGAGCTGCGGCGGCGCCGCGAAGCTCACCGAGAAGCCGCCGGCCTCGCTGCTCACCTCGATGGCCGGCTCCCAGAGCCGCAGATCCGGCAGCGAGACGTGCTGGGCCGGCAGGACGAACCGCGCCCCGAGGACCGCGCCGTCGAGCCCGTTGGCCTGCTTGAGCGCGGCGGCCAGCAGCTCGAAGTTCTTGTAGTACTCGATGAGGAGCAGCGTGCCGTGCGTCATCTCCTCGGCGACCGAGTAGTCGAAGCGCCCCTGATCGTCGAGCGGGCGGGTCTCGAGGTGGCCGCAGTTCGGGCCGGTCGGATCGTCGAGCAGACAGGTCAGCCCAACGGTGGTGATCGCCCAGAACAGGTCCGAGAGGCTCAGCGGGTCCTCTATGGCGACGCTGCCGACCGCCGGCGCGCCGTCCTCGCGGAGCACTCGGGCGGTCGGGCGGTGAGGGTCACCTGGCTGCCGGGAGCGGGCGCGGAGCCGCTCTCCGGTGGATTCCAGCAGCGCTCCTCGGCCGGCTCCCGTTCGGGCTCGAGGTCCGGCTCTCCTCCTGGGTTGAGTTCGCACCCGGAGAGCATCAGGCTCGCGGCCACGAGCGTGGCGAGTCCTCGCTTGGTGAGCATGGGCTTTCTCTCTTGATTGGAAACCCGCCGGCCGGGCTCCGAAGACGGCTTCGATGCCCCGGCGGCTCGAACCTTTCACCGGGCGAGCGACGCCCGGGCTTCGGCGGCGAACCGGCCCTCGGGGAATAGCTCGAGGTAGGCACGCAGGTCACGCTCGCTCGCCTCGAACTCGCCGAGCCGGCCGCGGCAGGAGGCGCGGCCGAAGAGCGCGCGCTCCTCGACCGCGCCGTGCTTCGAAGCCTCGGAGAGCAGGGCGTCGAAGATCGAGACTGCCTCGCGGCAGCGGCCGCTCTTCGCGAGCAGCTCGGCTTGCAGGGCCCGGCGCTCGCCGGTGCGAAGGCGCGGCGCGAGCGCCTCGAGCGCGGCGAGGGCCTCGCCGACACGCCCGGCCCCGGCCAGCGCGTCGGCCCGCGCCGCAGCGGCCTCTTCGGCCATCTCTCCTCGCGGGATCCGGCTGCGATACTCGTCGAGCGTGCCCAACGCGCCGGGCGCGTCGCCGGACTCGAGCGCCCGAAGTGCCTCGTCGAGCAAGCGGCACTCCTCGGCGAGCCCGGTCGGAGCCGGAGCGGCCGGATTCGTCGCCTCCGCCGGCGAGTCCGGAGCTGCGGCGTCCGCGGCCTCCGACAGACCGGCGTCGGCCCCGAGCCCCGCTGCGCCCAACAGCGTTGGCTCGTCCCCGCCCGCGCCCTCGGCGGGCCGCTCGGCGGCGGCCGAAGAGAGACGCGGCGCAGGCGAGGGCCTCGCGCCCGCTCTGACCGGAGGCGCGGAAGGCTCGGGATGCCTCTCGCCGTCAGTCGCCGGGCGCGCATCGGCGGCGCCAGAGAGCGCGCCGGCCGGAGGCGGCTCCGGGCTCGCGGCGTCGGGTGCGCCCACATCGGCTGCGCCCGCATCGACCGCACCTCGCTCCGGTCCGCTCGAACCGAGGCGCCCGACGTGCTGCGCATCGGGTGGGCGCAGCGCCGAGTAGACAAGCGCACCGCCCGAAGCGAGCGCGGCGGCGGCGAGCAAGAGCGCGGGGACGGCCACGCTCAACCGCCAGCGGCGCGCCCTGAAGGCAGGCTCGCGCTCGAAGCGGGCCTCGAGCCGCGCGAGGACCTCGGCGAGCGCCTGCGGTGAGGGGCCGGACAGCTCTCGCGCCTGGCGCAGGAGACGCCCGGCCTTCGCCTCAGGCGAGCCGCTGTCGGCGCTGACGTCGCTGAGACGATCGGGTTCGCGTCTCATCTCGCCACCTCCTCCCGATCGAGCTCCGCGAGCGCCTGGACCAGCCGCGCTCGAGCCCGGTGCAGTCGCACCCACACGGTCGCCACCGGGAGGTCCAACAGCTCGGCGATCCTCTCGCCTGACATCTCCTCGATCTCGAAGAGGACGAGAGGCACGCGGTACCTCTCGCCCAGCCGGTCGAGCGCCCGGTAGAGCCGGGCGATCTCCTCTTCGCGCTCGAGCCTCTCGTCGGCCGAAGGCGACGGGGAGGCGACCTGCTCGGCCTGCGCCTCGTCGCCACCGAACAACCGCTGCCACACCCCGCGCCGCCTCCGGCGCAGCACCTCGTTGGCGGTGATTCGGAAGAGCCAGGTCGTCAGGCTCGAGTCGCCGCGAAACCCCGCGTGCTTCTCCCAGACCTTGGCAAAGACCTCCTGCACCACGTCTTCGGCGTCGATGCCCGGCCCGCCCAGCCTGCGCGCCCAACGGCCGACGTCGGCGGCGTGCGCGCGGAAGATCTCCTCAGGCCGCAGGGCTTGGCCGCCTGCTCCCGCGGCGCGCGCCGCCTGCGTTGTCGTCCCGAGGGCCTCCATTCACCTGCCTGGATGCGCGAGCCAGTCTCGACCTTTCATCGCGACCGCCACGCCAGACCGACCGCGAGCGAGAGTCCCAGCGCGGAAGCTGCACCCGGGCTGCAGCCCCGCTCACCGAGGCGCTCACCGACCGAGCCCAGCCGGCCGCATCGACGCCTATCCACGGGCGCAGCCGGGCGGCGCCGTACTCGAGCCGCGCCCCTGCCTCGAGCCCGGCGGCCGGGACAGTCGCGGACAGGTCGCGGTCGAACCCCTGGCCCTCCAGGCCGAGCAGCGCGCCGAGGAGGCCCAGGCGCAGCTCGGCGGCGAGCTGCCTCGGCAGCTCCCAACGCCTGCCCGCGGCGACGCCCAGCGACAGGCGCCGATACCCCACCGCCCCGGACGCCAGCTCGGCCGTCCGCTGCAGGAGCCCGCTCGCCCCCAGGCTCGCGAACCAGCTGCGGCCACCCACCGCGACGTCGAGCGAGAAGCCCGGGGCAAGGCCGTTCGCGTCGAGCGCGCCCCCTGCGCCCAACGCGACGGCCGAACGGCGGAGGCGCGGGCGAGGGAGGTGCCGGCGGCGCGGGCGGCGGCGATGGCAGCTCGGGCGCGGGGAGCGCCTCGGCGCTCGCGCGCCGCAGCAGGTGGCGGCGACCAAGGCGCTGGCCTGCTCGAGCTCGACGCAGGGACGCTCGGCCCCGAGCACCTTGCGCCCGAGCAGCCGGTGCTCGGGGTCGGCAGCTCGATGGCCAGACCGTCCTCGGAGTGGACGAGCCGCACGTGTCCGTCGGCGCCGGGGGCGAGGGCCTCGACTCGCCGGGCGACGGCGGAGGCCTCCGGGCAGTCGCCCTCTCCTTCGACGGCGACGGCACCGAGGAGCAGGGGCGAAAGCAGCAGCAGGGCAAGATGCACGAGCGGCGATCCTATGGGGTTGAGCCTCCGTCGGCCGGACCGGGGCGCGCGGCAGCATTGAAAGGTTTGGGCGCCTGGGGGATCAAGGGCCTTGTAACGATTCAGGCAAGGAAAGGTCCCGATGAAGCCCAAATGGCGGTCGGCCCCGGCGGGCTGCTCTTCGACGCCGACGCGGTGGCGCCCTGCGTCGCGGCGATAGAAGCGCTCGCCTGCCACGAAGTGGACCGCTCCATCCCGCCCAAGCTCCCGGCCGCCTGCGACGAGATCTTCTGCGAGACCGCGGCCATCGGCGAGCCCTGCAACCCCGGCTGCGCGCGCGGGGCGACCTGCCTGATAGGGCTCGGTGACCCCTGGTGCAGCCACTGCGTGAAGAGGCTGGTTGAGGGCGAGGCCTGCACCGAGGAGCCCGCCGATGGCCGCTGCGCGAGCGGGCTCGTCTGCTCCGGCGGCAAGTGCGCGCGCCCGCGCGCCATCGAACAGGGCCAGCCGTGCGATCGCTTCGATGACGCGGCGCTCTGCGAGGCGGGCAGCTACTGCGCCGAGTCGAACCTGTGCGAGCCGCGCAAGACCTCGGGCTCGTGCTTCTGGAGCGACGAGTGCGCCCCGGGCTTCTCCTGCGTCGAGGGCGAGTGCCAGCGCTGGAAGAGTCGCGGCGCCGCCTGCAGCTCGCCCGACGAGTGCGAGCCCCACGCCGCGTGCAGCGATCCGGGCGGCTGCGACGCCGAGCCATTCTTCGTCTTCTTCAAGGCCGGGGTCGGCCTCGGCCAGTCGTGCGCCGAAGAGCCCTGCCAGACCGCCCTGAGCTGCTCCGAGCAGAGCTCGGTCTGCGAGCTGCGGCCGCTCTGCGAATAGCCGCCAAGGCTGCGAGCTTCACCCTCCGCGACTGCACGCGGCGACGGAGGTCGGTAGGGGCGCATGGCAATGCGCCCGTCGCGGAGAGAAGCCGTGCTTAGCGGCAAGCTCGCGTACGGTCTCCGGTCGGTAGGGGCGCATGGCAATGTGCCCGTCGCGGAATCAAGCAAGGTCGTCGGGGGAGTAGACGCCTTCGGCGGCCGGCGCAAAGACGTGCCCTGCGGAAGCGTGCAGCCGCGCAATGAGACTCAGAGGCAGTAGCTCAAGAAGCCAAGCTTGCGAGGCCTACGCTCGGGCTGACCGGTGTTGGCTGCAGAGCGGTCCGATGCAGATTGGGCCAAGGAGTCCTTCACCCAGGACGGCACGCTGACGCGGGCTGGCTGGGAAGCCACCGGCGGACATGACGAAGCCGGCGTGCACTACGCCTCCATCGACGTGCGCGCGATGGGGGCGATGGATGCAGGGCTCGGGCACACCCGCGCCGACGAGCAGAACGCTCTCATCAGGCAGACGCTTGAGCGCTTCGGCGGGGCTCGCTTCCGTGTCGCGCGGGTTGGAGGCGACGAGCTCGCCGCCAAGGGCGATCCGCTCGAGCTCGGGCCATTCTTGCGCACCGTCAAGCGCGCGCTTGCGGCCTACCGCTCACAAGTCCATGGTGTAGGCGAAGGTGCGATGGCGGTTCAGGGCGGTCTCCGCTTCATCTTCGGCATCGGTCCGACCAGGCACGAGGCCGACGCGGTGGAGCTGGCGCGGGTCAAGTCGTCCGACCCGCACGGAGACGACGATGGCACGGCCGACGGAAGGAACGCCAAACACTGGTACGAGCGCCGGACACTCCGCTTCAACGACCGAGCAGCCTTCGACGCAGCCCGGCCAGACTGGCGACCAACCCGGCCTCAAGCGCTTGAGCCGAGAGGAGTTCTTGAAGTTCTCCCCAGAAGAACAAAAAGCGCTGCTGGCCGAGAAGATGCGCGCGGCGGACAAGCTGAGAGCAGAGCGGAAAGCCAGGGAGGCGAGGTTCTACGCGTCGTTCCCGAAGTCGCGGAACCTGCGCGACTGGGAGACCTAGGCTCCGACGGCGGCTCTGGTTCGCGCTTCAAGTCCGAGACCGAATCGGTCATCCGCGGGTGGTTCGACGAGAACACCCGACAAATCGCCCTCACGCCGGACGCGAACCTCAGCACCTTCATCCACGAGAGCGGCCACTTCTTCCTCGAGGCGCTCGGCGACCTCGCGGGCAGGGAGGACGCGCCCCAGCAGGTCAAGGACGACTACGCGGCCCTGCTCAAGTGGTTCGGGGTCGAGCGTCGAGAGGACATCAAGCGCGAGCACCACGAGAAGTTCGCCAGGAGCTTCGAGCGGTACCTCATGGAGGGGCGCGCGCCGTCCAGCGCCCTGCAGCGCGCGTTCGAGCGCTTCCGCATCTGGCTGACGAGGATCTATCGGATCCTCGCCGGCCTCGACGTGGAGCTCAACGACGAGGTCCGGTCGGTCTTCGACCGCATGCTGGCGACCGACGAGGAGATCGCCCGCGCCCGCGGCAGGCCCGAAGCCCGGCCGCTGTTCGCTTCGGCGGACGAAGCAGGCATGACCGAGCAGGAGTGGCTGGCCTACATGGCCGCCCAGCGCAAGGCCGCGGCGGAGGAGCGCAAGGCGGCACCGAGAAAGGCGCTCGAGTCGAGGCTGCGCGAGGCCGAGCGCTGGTGGAAGGAGGAGAAGCGGCGCGAGCGCGAGGCCGCCGAGGAGGAGTACGACCAGCTTCCTGCCACCCTGGACTGGCGCTACCTACGCTTTGGCGAACTCGGGGGAGTCCAGACCGGGCCCGTGCGCCTGCTGCGCTCCGAGGTCGAGGGTGTCGTCGGCCCCGAGGCTGCGCAGAAGCTCCACGGCGTGCTGGTGACCGACAAGAAGAAGGCGACGGCCACGTTGGCCGATGTGGCAGAAACCCTAGGCTGGCAGCCTCGTGAGGTGACGGCACGGCTCCGGGAGGCTGTGCACCACCCGAGCAAGCCCGAGTGGTCGAAGGCGCGCGCAGCCGAGAGGATGCGCGAGAAGCACTCGGAGATCGCAAGGTCACATCCGGCCAAATGACCGGTCTCAAGCCCGGGGTGAGCCGGAGCCGGGCCGAGACCAATGCGGTTTCGCGACAGCTCTCGAGCGCGCCGAGACCCCGGGGGACCAGGCGCCAGGCCGAGCAACGCGCCCGGCATGGAACCGAGCGGCGTCGCGGCAGATTCGGAGATCCCCGGCAGCCGGCACGAAGGCCGGCGCTTGCGCTTGACGCCGCGGGGCGCGCGGCCGTCTAGTCTGCGCGTCCGCCTTCGCCCGATCCCCTCTCCACAGGAGCCGCACGTGCGCCGCTGCCCCGCCCTCCCCGTCACCGCGATCGCCGCGCTGCTGGCCGCCGCCTCCTTCGTCGGCTGCGGCTCCGATGACCCGCCGGCCGAAGCCCCACCCGACGCCGGCTCGCCCGCCGACGCGGCCGGGCTGACCGACGCGGGCGTCACCTCCGAGCCCGACGCGAGCGCGCCCGACGCCGGCCTCCTCCCCGAGCCCGACGCGGGGAGCTGCTCGGTCGCCGATTGCCCGCCGCTCGCCTGCCAGACCGCCTCCTGCGCCTCGGGGAGCTGCGCCTACGCCGCGGTCGAGGACGGCGAGGCCTGCCTCGAGTCGAGCGAGCCCGGCCTGTGCCACGCCGGGAGCTGCCGCACCGATTATCGGCGCACGCGCGCGCTCTGCGTCATCGCCGACTTCGCCGACGCGGCGCTCGAGGGCCACACCGGCGCGGGCTTTCGCAGCATCGGCGACGTGCGCGCGATGCTCGACCTGATGGAGCGCCACTGGTGGTGGCTGAGCCTGGGGACGCACCGGATGGAGTGGGAGATCACGCGAGTCGGGCTCGACCAGCCGCTGACCGACGACGCCTTCGAGAGCTGGGTCGAATACCGCGAGGCGGTGGTGCGCATGGTCGGCGAGACGGTGGACCTGAGCAGCTACGACGCCGACGGCGACGGCCTGCTCGACACGATGTGGATCGTCGCCTCGACCCACGCCCGGGCCCCGGCCTACGTGATGGGCGGCGCCTCGCGCCACCTCGGGGCCAACGTGTTCGTAGACTCGCAGTCGAGCATGAGCGTGCTCGCCGGCGCCTACGGCAACTTCAACCACGAGGTCTGCCACAACCTGGGCCTTCCCGACCTTTATGGTCCCTACGGAACCATCGGCTTCCTGACCCTGATGCACGACTCGTGGGCGCTGCCGGCCAACGGGCTGAGCGCGTTCGACCGGCTAGAGCTCGGCTGGTTCGAGCCGGCGCTTATCGACCGGACGACCCGCGGCGTCGAGCTCGAGCCGGCCGAGCAGGCCTTCTCGGCAGTGCGCGTCCCCACCGCGCACGCCGCCGAGTATTTCCTGATCGAGTACCGGCGGCGCCCCGACACGGGCTACGGCTCGGCGCCGGCCGAGCGCTACGACGGCCTGGCGGTCTTCCACGTCTTCGAGCCCGGGCATCAGGGGATGGACCCGCCGCTGCTCAAGCTCGAGCCCGCCGACGGCGCCATCGCGCCGGACACCTTCCCGCGGTCGGCCGACTTCTTGGCGCCCGAGAACGGTGCAGGCCACTTCGTCGGGCGCAGCTACCTGACCGGCGGCGAAGTCTTTCGCATCGAGAACCTGGAGCGCACCGCGCGCGGCCTGCGCTTCGACGTGGTGGTGCTCCCCGGAGCGTCGATCCCCGCCCCCAACCTGCTGACGAACGGCTCCTTTGAAATCGGCGCTGGCCCGCTGCCCGACGGCTGGCAGACGGACGCCTGGCTGGACGAGCCGGACACCTTCGCGTGGGAGACCGCCGTCAGTCGTGACGGGGCGCGCAGCGCGCGCATCTCCAACCTCGGGCCGCCCAACGACGCTCGCTTCTCGCAGCAGGTCGGCGGGCTGACGCCCGGGACGCCTTACCTGCTGTGCGGCTGGCTGCGCGGCGAGGCGATAGTCGGCTACGAGGAGGCATCGGCGAGCGCCAACGTCTGCCTGATGGGTACCTGGACGCGCGCGTCCGCGCCGTTCGGCACCTTCGACTGGCAGCAGCAGTGCTTTGCCTTCGCCGCCGAGTCTTCAGAGGTGACCGTGGGCTGTCGGCTCGGCTTCTACTCCAGCACCGCGACCGGCACCGCCTGGTGCGACGCGATGACGCTCACGCCGCTGGAGAGCGCCTTCGAGTAGGCGTGCCGGCCGCCCGAAGACCAGGCCTTGCGCAGCCGCGGCGAGGCTGACGAACGCTCGTCCGCCGGCGCCTCGATCCGCTCATTCTCCGGGACACTTGCGTGCGCCGAACCTCGTACACGCCTCGCGCGGACGCGGGAAGGGTTGGTAGGCCTCGCACCTGCCGTGCGGCGCCTCGAACGAACGCGGCGGCCCGATGAGCGGCGTCTTGATGGGCCCGGCCGCGCCGATGGCGATGACCACCGCATTTCCGCCCGGATTGCGCACCGGGTTGGCGTCGATCTTCCAGTTGTTCGTCAACCAGATGTTGCCCGAAGGATCGATCTGGCCGCCGGTGATCCGCTCGATCGCGTCGCTGCGATAGCCGGTCTCGGGCGAGATCGGCTCGCCGACCCGCATGCCGGCGGGGCACCTCGCCGTGTTCACGCCGCAGAAGCGACTGATGCCCGTCGGCACGTCGGTCCTCCTGAGGACTGGGACCGCGCCGAAGTTGAAGACCCAGACCGTGTCGTCCCCGTCGATGGCGATTCCCCAAGGCACAGTGAGCCCGCCGCCGGTGAACGGCGAGCCGGGATGCGGCTCCTTGGTTTCGGCCTCGAACAGGGTGATCGAGGGATTCTCGGCAGACCCGAGCGCGGCAGGCGTCGGGCACGGCACGTCGAGCCAGTCAGAGTTGGCGACCCAGACGTTGCCGCGGCTGTCGGCGGCGATCCCCAGGGGATGGCTGAGGACCGTCTTGCCGTGGAAGCTGCTCGGCAACGTCTTCAACAGCCCTCCGGCCGGCGAGATGATCGAAACCGTGTCGCTGGCGTTGCCGGTCACCCACGCGTTGCCCTCGAGATCCGTGGTGACGCCGAAAGGCTTGATCTGCGGCTGGCCAGCCGGCGGCGTCGGCCCGAGGGCGAGGTTCACCGCTCTCTTCGGTTTCCCGTCGGGATAGACCGTGACGGTGTCGTTGCCGCAGTTGGCGATCCAGATGTTGCCCCGGCGATCGGAGACCGTCCCCTGCGGCCACGAGACGTCGCCCTGGGTGTATCCGCGCGGCGGCGAAACGGGCGTGCCGTCGGGCAGGAATTCGGACACCGAGTCGTTGGTCGCCGCCTCCGGCAACAGCGCGCACGGCGGATCCTGGAAGCCGAAGTTGCCGACCCAGACATGGCCGCGGGGGTCGAGCGTGATTCCGAACCCCGCTCCGCTCAGGCCGCCGCCAAAGAACGGGGTGCCCAGGACCGGAGCGCCCCACGGGAAGAGCTTGATGAGCCGGCGCCCGGCGCACGCGAACTGGTCGGGCGGTCGAGGCACGTAGTTGTCGTTGATCCAGACGAAGCCCTCTTCGTCGATGGCGAAGTTGCCGGGACCGTTCATCAGGTTGTCGCTGTCCTGGGCGCTGAAGAACCCGCCGGTGATCTTGAGAAACAGCAGCCAGCTCGTCGGCCGCTGCGCCAAGGCCGGCTGATGGAGGGGCGTGCGCAGCGAAAGCAGAAAGATCGGATCGTCTACGTTCGAGGGAAAGCCGGGATAGGCCGGGCTCTTCACCAGGTTCGCGAGCGCCTCGAGAACGTCTCGTGGAGCGGGCCTGCCGGCAGGCGTCGTGGCATCGAAGAGCCGCTCGCAGTTGCGCTCGTCGGCAACGCAGCCCAGAACCACGTTGCTTAGCGAGTTGAAGGTCGCCAAGGTCGAGGTCTCGGTGCCGTTTGGAGTGGAGGCGAGCACGACGCCGACGCGGCCGGTCACGGGGTCAGCGAGGTTGGCGGCCATGCGCGCTGCGTTGGCCATGCCCACCGCGTTGCCATCGATGCGCCTGCCGCGGATGAACTGCGCGAACGCGTTGGCGGTGGCGACGGTGGTCCGCTCGTTGACCACCACGCCCCGCGGTGCGCTGTCGGCCGAGCCGATGGCGCTCGCGAGCATCGCCGGCCCGCGCTCGGCCTCGACGAAGAGCAGCGGCGTGTCCGGCGGCATCGAATAGACGATGCGGAACTCGCCTCGGCGATTGGCGATGTCCGAGCCGAGCAGCGCCCAGCACCCTTCCTGCGGCTCGCTGGCGAAGAGCGAGACCTTGCTGCCCGCCAGCCCGACGCCGCCGGCCTCGACTCTGCCGACGAGCACGGCGACCTCGCCATCGTCGGGCCCTCCGGGCGTGCAGCCGGAGATCGTTCCCAACAGCGCGGCGACCAGAAGCAGCGCGCGGCAGGAAGGCACCTGTCGGCCCTGGCGATTCGACGTCATGGTCAAGCCTCCAGGCAAGGAATTGGAGGGCCACTCAAGGCCTACAGGCGTGGCGGTCGCGACCTGGATGAGCACATCGCAAGTCCTTGCTCGTTCGACCCCTCTGGCTGCGACGTCCCGAACCGACGCGAATCGCGGCTCCGGCGTAGAGACCTGTCGGCCATTTCCCCGACGATGGCGCTGGGCGTGCGCGCTCACGCTTGCCGGCCGGTTGCTTCCCCCTCATCGCAGGCCCGTTGATGCTCGGAACCGTTGCAACCTGGCGCTAATGGATGCTCTCCACACCGATTTCTGCAGCGCCCGTTGATGAAAGCAGGCGGGCAGCGCGCCCACGCACGAGGCGCAGCCGTGTAGCGGGTGACTGGTGGGAGCTGCGCACGCTGCGGTCAACCGAAGTGACGTATCGAATGACCTCGATCGACGAGGTCCCGCCGCACTTGGCAGGGATGTCGAGAACTCGCGTGCAAGACGGTGCAGGGCGAGGCTCACGCGAACGCAACGGGACGGCAGCCCTCCCGCCTCGCGCCTCCTGAGGTCTGCTAGCCTGCGCCGCTCGGGCGACTGCTCGCCCGCTCGTTCCGTGGAGTTGCCATGACGCGCAAACTGCTCTTCCTGGTCTTCACCAATGAGGCCTGCCGCCGCAACCACGCCTTCATGTACGCCATCGACCTCGCGAAGCACGGGCATGAGGTCCGGCTCGTCATCGAGGGCGAAGCCACTCAGTGCCTGCGCGAGCGCACCGGCCGCTTCGGCGAGCTCTTCGACGAGGCCCGCGCGCTCGGCATCCTGGCCGGAGCCTGCAAGACCGCTTCGGCCGGTTGCCGCGACGAGGCGCGGGACGTGACCTCCATCGCCAACGGAATCGGGCTGCCGCTCCTCGACACGCTCGATGGCCACGCAGGTATCGAGCCCTTCGTTCGCGACGGTTTTGAAGTGATCGCTTTCTGAGTTGGGAGTTGTGAGGCGAGTCCGGCTTTGGCGATGGAGGTTGGAGCTCCAGCTCCGACGCAAGCCCGAAAGCCGACCTCACGACGATGAAGTTGGAGCTTCATCCTCCACGTGGTGAGCCTTTCGCACGCCCGGCGAGCAGCAGGCCGATCCCTGGCGGGGCCAGCCGGGTGCGCCTCTCGGCCGCAGATTTGGCCGGGAAACTGACGAGGTGACTCGCATGGCCACTCGCAGCGCGCTCGGAAGGACACTGGCTGTCGGCTCGGCGCTCACCGGTGCGGGGCTCGCTCTCTACGTCGCGCGCATCCGCCCCTGGCACATGCGCTGGAACGCGACCGACGAAGAGCTGCGCATGGCGATGCCCGGCGATCAGGATGTCGATCGCCCGCACTACGACGCGACGTGGGCCATCACCATCGACGCTCCCTCCGAGCTCGTCTGGCCGTGGCTCGTGCAGATGGGCGAAGGACGCGGAGGCTTCTACAGCTACGACTTCATCGAGAACCTAATGGGGATGCGCGTTCGCAGCGCCGATCGGCTCATGCCGGAACATCAAGAGCTGAAGCCCGGCGACTTCATCCCCGCCGGTCGGGGCCCGGGCATCTACGTCAAGCGCGTCGATCCCGGTCGCGCCCTGGTGCTCGGCAGTGCGCCGTCCCTGGAAAACGAGCTCTCGGCCACCTGGTCAACCGTGCTCATCGACTTGGCGGACGGGAGGACGCGGATGATCTCGCGCAACCGCTTCCGCATCCACCGCTGCTCACCAGGCAAGCTGCTGCTCTACGCCCTGCTCGACCCCGGCATCTTCGTGATGGTGCGCAAGTGGATGCTGGGCATCAAGCAGCGGGCCGAGGCGCTTCACGCGCGCACGCCGCAGCCGAAGGCGCCCGAGCCACCGACGCTGCACTAGCCCGGACGAAGGAACTGGGTGGGGCGGAGCTGGGGTCGCCCGCAGCGCTTGAGGCTCGGGTCGCCGCCCTTCGTGGCGGCGTGCGCGGTCCATCCGCTGGCGGAGTTGGAGATCGCCATCCACGCTTGGCCGCCGGCCGCCATCCGTCGCTTCGCCGCCCTGCCAGCCCGTCTCGACACTCGGCAGAGCCGGAGCTCCGCACTCCATCCTCCGCCGGCCAGGGCGAGCGCTCCGCGGCGCGGGAGCTGCGCCCTCCAGCTTTCGCCGGCCGTCACCTTCCACCGCGCCGCGAATGCGAGAGCGCCGCTCCCGCGTTGCTCCAAACGGTCCGCGCTCCCGCCGACAGGCGAAGGTCGCCCGGGCAAGCAGGCCCGTGCTAGGAACCCCGGGGTCCCGTCGCGCGTGGAGGAACCGATGAAGCCGCTGCACCCCGCCTACTTCAAGGAAGGCAAGCTCTACCTCATCGACCAGCTCTTGCTGCCCGGCGAAGAGCGCCACCTCGCCTTCGACGATCCGGACGAGATCGCCCGGGCCATCCGCGAGATGGTCGTGCGCGGCGCGCCGGCCATCGGCGTCGCCGCCGGCTTCGGGATGGCCTTCGCGGCGGGGCGCGCAGCCGAGCTGCCGTCGAGCGAGCGCGCGGCGACCATCGAGAGCGCGGCTTGCAAGCTGCGCGCGGCGCGGCCGACCGCGGTCAACCTCGCCTGGGCGGTCGAGCGGGTGCAAAGGGTCACCGAAGCGCACCTCGACTCGCCGCAGCTCGCCGAGGTCGCGCTGCGCGAGGCGCAGGCCATATTCGATGAGGACTACGAGGCCTGCCGCACGATGGGCCGGCTTGGCGGCGAGCTCATCCCCGACGGCGCGACGGTGCTCACGCACTGCAACGCCGGCGCGCTCGCCACCGCGGGCTACGGCACCGCGCTCGGCGTCATCCGCGGCGCGGTCGAAGCCGGGAAGAAGATCCGCGTGCTCGCCGACGAGACACGCCCCTACCTGCAGGGCGCGCGGCTGACGACCTGGGAGCTGTGGCGCGACGGCATCGACGTCACGCTCATCACCGACAACATGGCCGGCTGGCTGATGCAGCGGGGCGAGATCACCTGCGCGGTCGTCGGCTCCGATCGCATCGCGAGCAACGGCGACGTCGCCAACAAGATCGGCACCTACACGGTCGCGGTGCTCTGCCGCGAGCACGGCATCCCCTTCTACGTCGCCGCGCCGCTCTCGACGATCGACCGGCGCATCGCAAGCGGCAGGGAGATCCCGATAGAGGAGCGCTCGTCCGACGAGGTCACCGTGATCGCCGGCAAGCGCATGGCGCCCGAAGGCGTTCGCGCGCGGCACCCGGCCTTCGACGTGACTCCGGCGCGGCTGGTCTCGGCGATCATCACCGAGCGCGGGATCGCGCGGGCTCCTTACGAGGAGAGCATCGCGGCACTGTTCGAGAGGTAGGTGCCGTCCCTTCAGGCGCGTCCTCGGCGGACACGTTGGCGTTTCCGCGACTCGTCGTGGCAATGGCAACCCTCACCTGATTCGGGGGCGGGCGCCCTGCTCTGCGAACCTGCCGAACCGCTGACCGGGTGCTCGATTTCTGGGCGGGCGCATTGCCATGCGCCCCTACCTCGGCGCCGCCAACCCGCAGGCCGGTTGCTCGAATTCTCGGCGGGTGCATTGCCGTGCGCCCTTATCCGCCGCGCGCCGAGCCTCGCCCGAACCGTCAGAGCAGCGCCGCGCGCGCGATCCGATTCAGCTCTTCGCGCTGCGCCTCGACGCTCTCGAACAGTGAGAGCTGGCCACGAGCGCGCAGCAGGTTGTGCTCGCCGCGCGTGGCGAAGCGGCTCGAGTCCCAGCCGAAGTAGCGCTCCTCGAGCGCGTCGGCGAGGAAGCGCGCCGACAGCTCGAGGCAGATGGTGGCCACGCCGTCGACGATGGCGAGCGCCTCCTCTCGCGAGAGCAGCCCGGCCGGCTTCGCGACGGCGCCATAGCCCTCGAGCGCCGTGGCGAAGACCTCCAAATCGATTGAGGCTTCGGCGACGTCCTCGCCGCGCGGGTTGCACCAGGAGCGCAGCGCGTCGCCCATCTCGAAGGGCCAGATCATCCGGCCGAGGGTGTCGAGATCGACGAGGCAGCGCGCCTCATCGCCTCGAAAGAGCAGGTTGGAGATCTTCAGATCGCCGTGGGCATGGCGCTTCGGTAGGCCGGAGAGATCAGGCAGGCGGCTCGCGGCCGTGAGCAGGCGTTCGGCGAGCGGCTCGACCTCCGAGAGCAGCCGATGGCCGCGGCGCGCCTCGAGCGCCGCACGCAAGGTGGCGAGGTGGCGCGGCGTGTCGTGGACGCCGACGCGCACGTGCCGGTACTCGTAGTCGAGGTCGGCGAGCGCGGTGTGGAACCGGGCCACGAGCTGCCCGGCCTGGCGAGCGGCTGCCGGCGACTCGACGCGATCGAACGCCTGCCCGTCGATGAAGCTGAGCGCGCGCCACGGCCTGCCCTCTTCGCCCTCGACCCAGAGCGCGCCGTCGTCGGTCCGCAGCGGGCGCGGGGTCGTCAGCCCCTTGCACAACAGGTGGGCGGTCACCGCGTCGATGTCCTCGTTGACCGAGCCAGCGAAGGCCGGGTGCAGCCGCTGGACGACCGCACGCGCGGTGCGCCCCTCGACGAGGAAGGTGCTGTTGATCAGCCCGGTCCCGAACGGCCGGTGCGGCCGGCCGGCGAGGTCGCGGTAGCGGGAGAGGATCGAAGAGGGAATCGCAGCTTCCATGGCGCGGCAGAATGCCGGTCGGCACCGCCCGCGGCAACCGCCTGCGCATCGCTCGGCGCCCCGGCCGGAAGGCAGAGGGTCGAGGCCGCGTATCGCGCACTGCCCGCAATCCAGGCTTCGTGTGTTGGACAGGCGCCGACGACGCCGGCACGAAGGCCGGCGCTCCGCCTCACCGAGGCCGCGAATGCCGTTGGGGATGAGAACAGCTCGTTGCTCGAAAGCCGCGTGCGCCGGCGTTGGCACCGGCGCACGCAGGAGCGACTTTGCAAGGCGTCGACCGTCGGCTACCGCCCGTCGCTCGCCGCTACCACGGGCAGTTGCCAGTGTCGCCGCACGGCGCGCACTGGCCGGCGTTCTTGGTGACACCGGGCACGCAGGAGCCGCCGGCGTGGTAGCCGACGCGGACCTCGGAGCGGTAGTCCTCGAACTCGATGCAGACCACGGCCTCGCGAACCTCGTGCGGGGCGCAGCGGTCCGGGCCGACCAGGTTGAACGAGAAGTCGCGAACGATCTCGCCGCAGCAGCCGCCGCCCTCCCGCAGCCTGTCGGTGACCTCCACGAACCCGCCGGTGAACGGGGTCGCCGCGAACACCCGGAAATCGCCGAGCTCGCAGTCGCCAAACTCGATGAAGACCTTGCTGATGTTCTTCTCGTCCTGAAGCAGGAAGCAGGTCGGCATCGCGCACAGATCCCTGTGGCAGTCGTAGCCGGGCCCGCCGTCGGGAGGGTTGTGGAGCCCGCCGTCGTCGCCAGGGTTCAGAGGCACGAGATCTTCGAGATCAAGCTTCAGCCGATCGACCGTCGGCACCCGCGGATCGAAGCCGCGGCCAGGGAAGAGCCTGTCAGGCTCTTCGAGCTCGTTCGGATCGTCCAGCTCGTCGGGATCGTTGGTGTCGCCGGGCTCGAGGAGCCCGTCGGGTTTGTCCTTGTCGAGGATCGACCCTGGGTCCAGAAGCTCGTCCTGCTGATCCGAGCCTTTGACCCCGCCGCCGCACCCGATTGCCATGGCTGCCAATAGCAGCAACGCTCTTCGCATTTCGTTCCCCCCCCCGGGAGCACCTTGCTCGACCGACCAAGCCCTCGGTCTACCGAAAGCTGCTGCCGAATGCCCGCCCGTCGACCCCCTCAACTTGCGGGAAACCTCGAGGGCTGTGATTCGCATGGACGGCCAGGCGGTCGGCAGTCGGATGGGCGAGCGAGCAGGGTTTTCCTGAGGCGAGCGAACACGCGGCGGCCTTCCGTGCGAAGCGGGCGTGCTCCTGAGTTCGTTCCGCCTTGTCCAAGCAACTTGGGCGAACTCCGCTCATCCCGAGCGTAGAGGCGACCAGCGGGAGCCTCGGAGTCGAGGGACTCGCGGATTCGCCTCCCAAGCCTGATTTGGACAAGAACCTCCCACAACTCGCTCGTGAATCCGGCCACTTGCGGATTCGGGTATTTCGCGCGGAACGAACTCTGGAGCGCCGCCGGGGCGCGGGTGCGTCCCGCCGCCCGATTGCGCCGGCGCCACGACGGCGGGATTGCACGGCCCGGGCGATCTGCGGGCCGCGCCCCCTCCTCGCGCACGACGCTGCGGCCGTCTCTTCCGAACGGACCGCAGGCGCGATAGAACGCGCGCGCGCTCGCCGATCAGAAGTCGGCGAACAGCTCGGCGATCTCCTTCTCGGTCAGCACCTTGCCGAGCTCGTCGTCGGTCGAGAGCACGCCTTCGGCCAGGCCGCGCTTGCGCTCCTGCATCGCGAGGATCTTCTGCTCGACCGTGCCGGTGGTGATGAGCTTGTAGCTGAAGACCGGCTTGGTCTGCCCGATGCGGTGGACGCGATCGATCGCCTGCTGCTCGACCGCCGGGTTCCACCACGGGTCGAAGTGGATGACGTAGTCGGCGCCGGTCAGGTTGAGGCCCGTGCCGCCAGCCTTGAGGCTGATGAAGAAGAGCGGCGGGCCGTCCTTGTGGTTGAAGCGGTCGATGCGCTCCTGGCGGTCCTTGGTCGAGCCGTCGAGGTACTCGTACGGCACGCCCTCTTCCTCGGCCCACTGCACCAGGTAGCCGAGCTGCTCGGTGAACTGGCTGAAGACGAGGGCGCGGTGGCCCTCGCCGATGATGTCCCGCGCGAGCTCGGCGAAGGCCTCGAGCTTCGCCGACGGCGGCAGCTTCGTGCCCGGCGGCAGCTTGAGCAGGCGCGGGTCGTTGCAGACCTGCCGCAGGCGCAGCAGCTCGGCGAGGATGCTGATGCGCGCCCTCTTGAAGCCCATCCGGTCGATGATGCTGGTGACCCGGTCGCGCGCGGTGAGCAGCATCTCGCGATAGAGCGCCTGCTGGCCCGGCGTCAGATCGACCGGGAGGATAGCGTCGGTGCGCGGCGGCAGATCGCGCGCGACCTCGTCCTTGAGCCGCCGCAGGATGAAGGGGCGCACCCGCCGCTTCAATCGGTCGCGGGCGCCGGAGTTGCCGTCGACCTCGATGGGCCGCGCGTAGCGGGTGCGAAACTGCGTCTCGGCGCCCAAGAAGTTGGGCATCAGGAAGTGGAACAGCGACCAGAGATCCGCAAGCCGGTTCTCCATCGGCGTGCCGGTCAAGGCGAGGCGCCTGTCGCTCTGCAGCGCGCGCGCGGCCCGGGCGCCCAGCGAGGCAGCGTTCTTCACGTGCTGGGCCTCGTCGAGCACGACGTAGCGGAACTTCGCCTTGCGCAGCGCCCCCGCGTCGCGCCGCAGCAGCGCGTAGGAGGTGAGCACGAGGTCGGCGCCGGCAAAGCGCTGGGTGTCGCGCCCGGCCCCTTCGTAGACCGCCACCTTTAGATCGGGGGCGAACCGCTCGGCCTCGCGCTTCCAGGTGGGGATGACCGAGGTCGGGGCGACGACGATGCTCGGCGCTGGGCCCTCTTCCTGCCGAGCCCACAGCAGCAGAGCTAGCGTCTGCAGCGTCTTGCCGAGGCCCATGTCGTCGGCGAGCACGCCCGACATGCCCGCGCGGTGCAGGAAGACGAGCCAGTTGAACCCGTGCTTCTGGTACGGGCGCAGCTCGGCCTGCAGGCCCCGCGGCAGCTCGACCTCCTCAATGCCGCGAAAGTCGCGCAGCGCCGCGAGGAAGCGCCGGGTCTCCGGGGCGACGCGCGCCTCGGGGACGAGATCGAGCAGGCGCTCGAGCTCCCCGGCTTCGAACGGCGCAAGCTCGAGCCGCGCGCCCTCGGGCTCGGCGCCGCTCTCGTCGAGCAGCTTGCGCACCTGCTCGCCGAATTCGCGCGGCAGCTCGCCGACGCTGCCGTCGGAGAGCTTCACGTAGCGGCGCCCGGAGACGAGCAGGGGGCGGATCTGCGCGAGGTCGACCGACTTGTCGCTCTCGGCGAACTCGACCTCGAGGTTGAACCAGCCGTTCGAGGTCTGGGCGACCGAGACCCGCGGGGCGAGCGAGCGCACGCGCACGACCTCGCGCGGCTTCGGCCCGTAGAGCTGCCAGTCGCCAGGCAAGGTGCTCACGCCCCGGGTCCAGAACTCGACCGCGCGATCGCCGCGGGCGAGGAAGGCGCCTCCGCCGTGCGAGAGCCCGGCGCGCAGCACTGCGTCGATGGCCGCGGCCTCGGCGCCGACGTCGCGGCGCAGCAGCCGCCCGTCGGTCGTCACGTGCGTGGCGGCGCCGGCGTAGGTGAGCGGCAGCTCGACATCGCCGTAGCGCACCACGAGCAGCGCGCGCGCCGCCTCGGCGTCGCCGTCGAGCGTGAGGACGAAGACCGGCTTGGGAGGCGCGACCTCGGCCGCCGCGTCGAGGATGACTCCCAGGCGTTGCAGGCCCTCGAGCGTGAAGTCGAGCAGGCCGCCGGCGTCGCGGGGCATCTCGAAGCTGGGCCGCGCCTGCCAGCTCGCGAGCTGCTCGAGCGAGACGGGCGTCTCGACCCGGTGCAGCGTGGCGCCGTGGAGCGCGAAGACTGGCAGCTCGGAGAGAAAGCGCACCGACTCGAGCGCGAGCAGCGTGCCGTCGCCGGTGCGCAGGCGCAGCGTGATGACCCGCTGCTCGCCGCGGAGCCCCATCTCGCCGAAGACGTGGGCGGGGAACTCGGCGAATTTGACCGTGCGCCCCTCGGTGGTCACCCGCCGGCCGCGCAGCGCCTCGAGGACGCCGCCGGCGCTCGAGCTGGGCACATGGTAGAGGCCCTCGGGGTCGCGCATCAGCGCCGAGAGGGCCGAGAAGATCTTGCGGTCGGCCGGCTCGAGCGTCCTGCCGCCAAGGTACGAGGTGACCTGGACCCAGCGGGGGCGAGCGAGGGTGCGCCTGCCGTCGATGCGCGAGACGCCGACGGCCAGGTCGGGCCGCAGATCGATCTCGTAGGCGAACGCGTGCTCCTGCACCGGCAGGCCCAGCCAGTCGCGCGCCTGGTCCACCTCCGCGGGCGAGGCCGACGTGGAAGGCTCGGTTCGGGCCGCCTCGGCCATCTCGCGCGCCGCCTGCAAGTGGGAGCGCAGCGGGTGCACCTCCGCGCGCGCCTGGCTCTTGAGATGGTAGGCGAGCGCCGTGACGTGCTTGCAGTGGTCGTCCCACGAGCCCCAGGCGGCGCAGCCGCAGCTCGACCGCGGATCGGCGCGCAGCTCGAGGGTCACCTCGTAGGTGGCGTCGTCGGTCCCGGTTACCTCGCCGCGCACCGACTCCTCGGTCAGCTCGAGGATGCGCACGCGCCCCTGCTCGTCGATGGCCTTGCCGCGCGTCGTCGTTTCGGGCCGGCAGGCCGCCTCGAGGGAGGCGATGACGCGGGGTACTGCCCGCTGGGCGGCGGCGAGAGTCTCGGGTGGGATGGTCGGCAGCGGCATGGGCGAGCGGTGCGAAGGCGCACCTATACAACACGCGAAGCGCGGCGGCGCAACGGCCGCGCCTTGGTTTTTCGCGCTCGAGAGGCTTGGGGGCGCCGAAGGGCCGCTCAACTTGCAACGGTCGCAACTGGCCGGGGGCTCGGCGGTGGCAGGACGCGGCTCGCGGCGGTCGCAGGCAGGGGCGCATGGCAATGCGCCCGGCCCCGCAAGCCCCGGGCTCGGAAGGGGCACACGGCAGCATCAGTGGTCGGGCGCAACTTGCGGCGGTCGAGCGCGCGCCTTGGCCCGCGGCGGCGCGTGCGCCTCAGAAGCGAAACGCCACCGCCCCGGGGCCCAGCGCCACGCCCGGCTCCTCGTCCGGCCGGTTGTAGAAGGCGTCGAGGATGCCGAGGGCCGTGATGCCCACTCCGCTCCAGAAGGCGACGATCGAGATAGTCGAGAGCCGCTGCGCTGCGGCCGGGTCCTCGAACTCGCCCCACTTGAAGAGCTCGCCGCGTACCTTGCTTACCTCGAAGGCGGCCAGCGAGCCGGCGAAGGTGCCGAACGCGAGCGTCTCGGCGGCGAAGAAGAGCGTGCCTTTGACCGGCTGATCGTTGGCGAACTGGCCGACGCCGAAGGGGATGATCGCCCACAGGGCCGAGCGGCGCTTGGGGCCTTCGTCGATGCTCAGCTGCGGAGCCGCGAGCACGGGCTTGAGCAGCTCGAGCTCAGGCGCGGGCGCGCTCCGGGCGGCCGCCGCGTTGAGCGAGGGAGCGCGCAGCATCAGCTCGGCGCGGGCGAGCGACGGGGCGGTGAGGACGACGGCGAGGAGCAGAACGCTGAGGCGTGACATGCGTGGATCCTACCGGAGACGTTTCCAGCTTGCGCTACCGTGGATGGCCGGGGGCTCGACCGCGACGACGTAGTCGACGCGCCGGTTGCGCGCCTCGTCGGTCTCGTCGGGCGTGGCGACCTTGAGCGCCTCCTCGCCGAAGCCCTCGTAGAAGATCGGGACGCGCAGGCCCAGCTTGCGGAAGTGCTGGCCGATGGAGCGGGCGCGGTTGATGGACAGCGTGCGGTTCGAGCGCGGGTCGCCCACCGTGTCGGTGTGGCCGGCGATGTAGAGCTTGATGTCCGCCCAGCGGCCATAGCGGGTGACCGCGTCGGTGATGAGCGCGAAGGAGCTCTCGAGCTTGGGCTCCTCGGTCTTCTCGATGGCGAAGCTGTTGGTGGCGAAGTTGACCTCTTCGTGCGGGATGTCGATGCGCCACGGATAGAGCTCGATGCCGTAGTAGAAGCCGTCGGGATCATGGACCTTGACGGCGATCTTGAGGACGGTGCCGTCGGCCTGGTTCCACGCGACCGGCAACGGAGCTCCCGCGGCCGCGTCCTCGAAGGCAACCTCGGTCTGGCCGAGCGGCTGCCCCTCGTCGCTCGTCACCTCGAGCTCGACCTTGGCGGTCTTGCGGGTGCTCTTGAGCACCATGGTCCGGGCTGCGAGGTCGACCTTGTCGTAGGTGATCGTCGCGGGCGCGATGATCTCGGAGGCGAACTCGAAGTCGGCGCTCTGCGCCTGGCCGTCGACGGTGACCGACATCGAGCCCTTGAAGTGGCGCTCCTGGCCCGGGGTCACCGGTATCGGGAAGACCTTCGTCGCCCCCGGGCGCAGCGGGCCGGTCTTGTGCTTGAAGACCTTGCCGTCGTCGCGCGTGAGGACGACCTCCACGTTATCGGTCTGCTCGTTGGCGGAGATGGTGATCGCGGGCTTTTCGCGGCTGCCGGCGAGCACCTTGTTGACAAGCCTGAAATCGACCGCCTCCGCCTGCGCGAGCGCAGGCAGGCTGAGCACGGCGAGCATCGTCACGACCGCGCGCATCATGGCCTCCGTCGTCTCCTCTCCCGGGCAGCCTGCGAGGCCGCTCGACGTAAGGCTTTACCTCAACCGGTCGCGATTATCACCGGCGGGCGCGCCGGGCGCCGACGCCTGGTCGCTCCCCCGGCGATTCCAGGAGGGCCGGCCTGCGTGCTGCCCGACCTGGCGTTCGACTTTCGGGGTGGGGACATGGCGATGCCTGGCGGGCGCTCCTGCCCCGAATCGGTTGCCCCGGGCTGGGCTTCTGCGATGAGCCGGGTGCGGCCAGTTTCGCGCCCATGCAAGAAGCCGAAACCCTGAAGCCAGCAGCCGGACGCCTTCACATCGAGCGCCTGATCGGTTCCGAGGAGAGCGACACGCTCGCGGCGGACGTCAGGCAGGGGTTCGCCTCTGAGCCGAAGTGGCTGGCATGCAAGCACCTGTACGCCGAGGGCGGGGGCGAGCTCTTCGAGCAGATCTGCTGTTTGCCGGAGTACTATCCGACGCGCACCGAACGGAAGCTGCTCGAACGGCATGCAGCCGACATCGTGGCCCTGGCCGGTCCCACGTGCCTGGTCGAGCTCGGCAGCGGCTCTTCGCGCAAGACGCGCCTGCTGCTCGGCCCGCTCGGCAGGCAAGCGAGCAGCGCGCTCTACGTGCCCGTGGACCTCGATGAAGCGATGCTCCGCGCCAGCGCCGCGGAGCTGCTCGCGGCCTATCCGTCGCTGAGGATTCATGGCCTGGTCGCCGACCTAGAGCGCCCGCTCGAAGGGCTGCCCAAGGGCCGGCAGGTGATGGTGGCCTTCCTCGGCGGCACCATCGGCAACTTCGGCCCCGAGGACGCCCGGCGGCTGCTCAGCGGGCTCGCCAGCGCCGTCGGCGCAGGGGCGACGCTGCTGCTCGGGACCGACATGGACAAAGCCCCGCGCAGGCTCAACGCGGCTTACAACGACAGCCGTGGCGTCACCGCGCGCTTCAACCTCAACGTCCTGAACGTCATCAACCGCAGGCTCGGCGGCACGTTCGATCTCTCGCGGTTCGAGCACGTCGCCTTCTACGACGTCGTCGCGAAGCAAATTGAAATGCACCTGCGGTCCCGAGTCTCGCAGACGGTGAGGATCGAGCGGCTGGACATGGAGGTTTCCTTCCGCGCGGGCGAGATGGTGCGCACCGAGATCAGCCGGAAATTCACCCTGGAGAGCGCTCGGGCGATGCTCGAAGGCGCCGGGTTCGAGGTGCTCGAGCGCTTCGCTCCCTCCAACGGCGACTTCTGCCTCTGGCTGGCGCGGGCTCGCGGCCCCGGGGGCGCGGCGGACTAGATCGCGAGCCGAGTTCCGACTCGGACGAGCGAGGTCTCCAGCGATCACCCTGAGCTTGTCGAGGGGCCGGAGCTACTGCCTTCGAGATTCATTGCGCGGCAGCACGATTCTGGCGGGGCACCTCTTTGCGCTGGCCGCCGGGGCCGTCAAGCTCCCTGACGACTGTGCTTGAGTTCTCGACGGGCGCATTGCCATTGCCGTGCGCCCCTGCCGGCCTGCGACCGATCGTTTGCGTCCCGGACGAAGCCCGGCCTGCGGCCGATCGTTTGGGTTCCGGGCGAAGTCCGGGCTGTGCGGGGCTTCGCCCGACACCGGCCGCGCGGTCGTCCCGAAAACAAACCGGCATTCAAGCCGGCGGCAGATCCGAGGTCGCCAGCGCGAACGACGACCTCCCGCTGGAGCGCTGGGCTTGGATGCGGTCGACGCGAAGGCTGGCCATTCGATGGCGCGGGGAGTCGGCGAAAGCGCCGAGTGTGCCGCGTCCGGATCGGTCGGGCGCACGGCGCGCGCTTGGTTGCCGGACCCCTCGAGCAGCGACTGTCAAATAGCTTGCGGTGACTCCGGCAGAGGGCTAGGACTGGCGCCCGACGAGGGCGAGAGCGCCCGCTGGCAACAGGCGGGTGAGACAGTGGCCGGGAAGGCATGTCGTCGGCGCCCTCGTTGTTGTCGCCATCGGAGCGCGCATGGGCATCGAATCGTCGGGCAGCCTGATTCTCTGGATCGTCTTCGGGATCATCGTCGTCGTCAGCCTGGCTATCGACCTGGGGGTACACAACCACCACCACGGGTCGAGCACCAAGGAGGCCGCGATCTGGTCGGCGATCTGGATCGGGCTGGCGGTCGTCTTTGGCCTCGGCGTTTCGCCGTTCATCGGTGGAGACCGCACGCTCGACTACTTCACCGCGTACCTGCTCGAGAAGTCGCTGTCGGTAGACAACCTGTTTGTCTTCCTCGTCATCTTCTCGTTCTTCCAGATACCGAAGGACCTGCAGCGCCGCGTCTTGTTCTGGGGCATTCTCGGCGCGCTGGCGATGCGCGCGATCTTCATCTTCGTGGGCGTCGCGCTGCTCTCGAAGTTCCACGTCCTCTTCTATGTCTTCGGCGCCTTCCTCATCTACACCGGCGCCAAGCTGCTCTTCAGCAAGCACGAGGATGTTCACCCGGAGAAGAACTTCGCCTATCGGCTTGTCCGAAAGCTGTTCCGGGTCAGCGACGACATCTCTTCGGAGCACTTCTTCACTATCGAGAACGGCAAGCGGGTCGCGACGCGCCTGCTGGTCGTGCTGGTGGTCATCGAGGCGACCGACGTCGTCTTCGCCGTCGACTCGATCCCCGCGGTCCTCGCGGTCACCACCGACACCTTCGTCGTCTACACCTCGAACATCTTCGCCATCCTGGGCCTGCGGGCGCTGTATTTCCTGCTCGCTGGAGTGATGGGCAAGTTCCGTTATCTCAACGTCGGCCTGGCGTTCGTGCTCGCCTTCATCGGCGTGAAGATGGTGGTCGTTGACTGGTTCAAGGTGCCCCCGCTCGCTTCGCTCATCGTCGTCTCCACCCTGTTGACCGCGTCGATCGTCGCCTCGGTCATCGCGGACCGGCGCGAGAAGGCGCTCCCCGAGGCGCAGGAGCCGCCCCCCGAAGTGTCCCCCGAGGCGCACAAGCCGCAGGTAGGCTCGGGCCAGTAGGAGAGCTCGCGCCGACGACAAACGGCTCTCGCGCTCTCCTCGCCGCAGCCTCACTGGCTCTTCCCAGGACCAGCGCTCGATAGGGCGCGGCCTCGCGGCCAGGCCGAACGAGAGGCCGGAGCGGCGGCTGAGCGCCTCTGCGTCCCTGCGGAGCAGCACGCCGGCGCCATCCGCCTGAGATGCAGCCGGACGCAAGGCCGCCGATCCTCTCGCGCGGCGACAGCATTCTGGGCCGCCCGGCGTGACTGCTTGACCGCGGCTGCGAGTCCTCGACCGTTCGCCTTCGAAACAAGGCGGTTGCGCGGCGCCTCGGCTCAGTTGACCCGCGAGCGAGCCGCTCCGCATCTTCTGTTCCGCTTTCAGCGGGCCGCTCTGGCGGGCGTGTGCCGGGCGCCTTGGCCCTGGTCACTTGAAGCGGGCGCTCATTGCGGTGGGGGCTCATCGTGCCGAAACGACTCGTTCGCCGATGTCTCGTCGGGCCGCCCCGCTGGACTCTCGCCTGCTGTTGGCTCGCGCTCGGAGCTGCCGCCCACGCGCAGGAGACGCCCGACTGCGAGGCCCCCGCGCCGGTCGAGAGCGGCGAGGACGGGGTGACGGCGCAGGATCTGGCGGGCAGGACGATCCGAGAGATCCGCGTCGTCGGGAACCGCCGGGTCAGGCGCGAGTCGATAGTGTCGGTGCTCACGCAGTCGGTGGGCCAGGCGTTCGAGCCGTCGAGCACGCCCGCCGACTTGCGGCGCGTCTACGCGCTCGGGCAGTTCTCGGACGTGCGGATCTCTGTCGAGCCGGTCGAGGCCGGGGTCGCCTACATCGTCGAGCTCGAAGAGCGGCCGGTCGTCGATCAGGTTCGCATCACCGGCGAGCGCGCCCTGCGAGCGGAGGAGATTGAGGAGGTCCTTCGCATCGAGCGCGGCGAGGTCGTCAGCCAGGCCGAGCTGGTCGAGGAGGCCGCGCGCGTCGAACAGCTATACCGCGAGCGCGGCTACGCGTTCACCGAGGTCCAAGCGACGCTCGAGCCGAAAGGCGAGGGCAAGGCCGATGTCGTGCTGCAAATCCAGGAGAAGCCGCGGGTGCGCATCGCCGAGATTCGCTTCGAGGGGGTCTCGGCCGAGCGAGCCGACGGGCTGCTCGGCGTGATCAGGCTGAGAGAGACGAGCCTCCTCACGCGGATAACGGGGACCTCGGTCTACACGCCGGACCGCGTCCAGCAAGCCCTCGAGCAGATCGAGGCGTTCTACTTCGACCGCGGGTTCGTCCAGGCGCGGGTCGAGTCCGACGTCGCCTTCGACGCCGAGCGGCGGAGAGCGACGATCACCTTCCGGATTGAGGAGGGCACGCAGTTCCGGATTGCCAGCATCGGCTTTGCGGGCACGACGATCCTCCCGGAGAAAGAGCTGCGCGTGCTCGTCGGCAGCAGGGTGGGGGCGTTGATCGATCGCTCGCAGGTGTCGGCGGACTCGGAGGCCATCGCCACCCGCCTACAGAACCTTGGGTACGCCTGCGCGCGTATCGTCCCGAGCTTCGAGCGGCGCGAAGGCACCAACGAGCTCGACCTCACCTACCGGATCGAGCCGAGCGAGAAGGCTCGGATCGGCGAGATCGAGGTCACCGGCAACACGAGCACCCGGGAGCCGGTCGTGCGGCGAGAGCTCGTATTCGAGCTTGGCGATCCGTTCACCGCGGACGCGCTCAGGCAAAGCGTCGAGCGACTGCGCGCCCTCGGGATCTTCAGTCGGGTTGACATCCAGAGGGTCGGCGACTGCGAGGGCGGCAGCGTCGGCCTTCGCGTCGAGGTCGAAGAGGCCGAGACGCTGGGCTACCAGCTCTCGTTCGGCATCTCGAGCGACGAGAAGGTCGTGGGCACGCTGCTGCTCCTCGAGCGCAACATCTTCGGCACCGGCCGCTCCGCCTCGGCGCAGGCCCAGCTCTCGGCGCTTCGCTCCACGGTCGCCCTCGCCTATTTCGAGCCCTACCTGCTCGGGTCGCCCGGAAACCTGGCGCTCGACGGCGCCTGGTCCCGCCTCGAATACCCCGATTTCACGCGCCGCTCGCTCGGCGGGATTGTGAACTACCGGCTGCCTTTGGGCCGCTTCGCGCCGCGGCTCGAGGGGGTCTCGGCGAGCCTCGCGTACGCCTTCCAGAACGTGGACATCTTCGACGCCGCGCCGCTGCCTCCCGAGGTCGCGCCGCTGTTCGCCGGCGGCCTCATCAGCGCGCTGGCCTTCACCGCGGCCTACGAGGCCCCCGAGACGCTGCAGCTCGCGCCCCGCGGCCGGCTGCTGCTCGCGTCCGCCGAGCTCTCGCCGAAGTTCCTTGGCGCCGAGATCCGCTTCCTGCGGCTGGCGGGCGTCTTCCGATGGTCGTTTCCGCTGCCCCCGGATCTCCTGCTGCGCGCAAGAGCCGTGCTCGGATACCTCGACCCCATCGGCGACCAGGTGCTCCCTGTTTCGGAGCGCTTCTTCCTCGGTGGCTTCGACACGCTGCGCGGCTATCGCTTCCGATCGATCTCTCCCACGATCATCCTCGTCGACGAGGCGGGCGCAGAGGAGGTCATCGACATCGGGGGAACGGCGCAGGCGCTCTTCGGGATCGAGCTGGAGATCCCCGTCGTCGCCCGCTTCCGCTTGAACAGCGTGGTCTTCATCGATGCGGGCAACACGTTCCTGGCCGGCGAGCCGTCCGATCCGAGCCTCCCGCTCGGGCTCTTCTACTCGACCGGGTTCGGTGTGCGGTGGTACTCGCCGGCCGGAGTCCTGCGCCTGGAGCTCGCCTTCCCGCTCAGCCCGCGCCCCGGCGATCCGCCGGTCGTGCTGGAATTCGGCGCAGGCGTGCTGCCCTAGTTGGCTGCGCGTGCACCTGGCGCCGAGGCGCGATTCACGGGTTGTGCGTGTTGACAACCTGGCAAACCGCGTAGTCCTCGGCTTATCGTACGCGCCGCTGCGAGGCCGCGAGCCTGAGCGGACGCGCGAAACGCGCGAGTAACGCGCGCATCCAAGCGATTGAGACAACTCGGGCTCGGAGCTGCGAGCCTCTCACCAACAAGCCAGCTATAGGAGCGGACGATGGCGAAGTGGCGCTGCATTGCTTGCGGATACATTTACGATCCCGCGGTGGGCGATCCGGACGGTGGCATCGCTGCCGGCACGGCTTTCGAGGACATCCCCGCGGACTGGGTTTGCCCCGAGTGCGGCGTGGGCAAAGAGGACTTCGAGAAGGTCGAGGAGTAGCTCGCCCCTCTTGCCGGTGCGCGCCTCAGCGCACGCGGCGGCGCGCCGGTCGGGCGTCATTGGACGCCCGGCCCGCCGCCTGGCTCCTTCGGCCGGCGCACACCGCCTGGTTCCCGAAGCGCTCGGCCGGCCGCGCCGTGATATGGAGCGCCGTCCGCGTGTTCTACGCGCACCGGAGGGCTTTCGGATGAACTGCACCGTCAAGGACAACATCTACTGGGTCGGCTTCGTCGACTGGAACGTGCGCGACTTCCACGGGTACGAGACGCACCGCGGATCGACCTACAACGCGTACCTCGTTCTCGACGAGAAGCCGGCGCTCATCGACGCGGTGAAGGGACCGTACGCGCCCGAGCTGCTCGCCCGCGTGGCCGAGCGGGTGGATCTCGGTAAGGTCGCCTACGTCGTCTGCAATCACGCCGAGCCCGATCACGCCGGCGGGCTGCCCGCGGTGATGGCGGCCTGTCCGCAGGCCGAGCTGGTGTGCAACGCCAAGTGCCGCGAGGCGCTGTCGCAGCATTTCGACACCAGCGCCTGGCGCTTCAAGGTCGTCGCCGACGGCGCGACGCTGTCGCTGGGGCGGCGCACACTGCAGTTCTTCGAGACGCGCATGGTCCACTGGCCCGAGTCGATGGCGACCTACGTGCCCGAGGAGAAGCTGCTCTTCTCGATGGACGCGTTCGGCCAGCACATGGCCAGCTCGGGCCGCTTCGACGACGAGGTGCCGTTCGGCGAGCTGATGTCCGAGGCGAAGACCTACTACGCGAACATCCTCATGCCTTTCGGCGCGCCCATCGGCCGCACGCTCGACAGGCTCTCGGGGCTCGAGCTGGAGATGGTGGCCCCGAGCCACGGAGTGATCTGGCGCAGGCACTTCAAGGAGATCTCCGAGGCCTACCGCCGCTGGACGCGGCTCGAGGCGCAGCCGAAGGTGCTCGTGGTCTACGACACGATGTGGAAGAGCACCGAGCAGATGGCGCACGCCATCCTCGAGGGCGCGACCCAGCCGGGCGTCGAGGCGAAGCTCATCTACATCCGGGCGAGCAACACCACCGAAATCGCCACCGAGGTGCTCGACGCGGCCTGCGTCGCCTTCGGATCGGCGACGCTGAACAACTGCATCATGCCGCAGGCCGCCGCGGCGCTGACCTACCTCAAGGGCCTGAAGCCCGTGGGCAAGGCGGGCTTCTTCTTCGGCTCGTACGGCTGGGCGAAGGCCGCCGCCGCGCAGGAGGCGCAGCAGTACTTCGAGGCGATGAAGCTGCAGGTGACGCGCGCGCCGCTGGTGTCGCAGTTCGTCCCGAAGCCCGAGATCCTCGAAGAGTGCCGAGCGGCCGGCCGGCAGCTCGTGGAGAAGGCGCTCGAGCTATCCGGCAAGGCGCTCGCCCAGTAAGCGAAAGCCGCCGGGGTGTTGGACGGGCGCGGCGCTGTTGCGGCCCTACCACCCCGCGGCCGAAAGCTCGGGTCGCAGGCCAAGCCCAGCTCGTCCACTCCCAACTCAAGACCCTCGACTCTCGACTCTCGACTCTCGCCTACACCTTGCGATCGCGCACGAGCTGGGCAAACCGCTCGAACGAGCGGTCGTAGGTGCGCTCGACGTCGTTGGGGAAGCAGCAGGCGGGCAGCTCACGGCTGCTCAAGTGCGACTGCAGGCACTCGCAGCACATGCCCTTGCGCGAGCAGGGGTTGTAGCTGCAGTTGCACTTCTTGAGGTTGCTGGTCTTCTTGCAGTCCATATCGCTTCTCCCTGACAGAGCGTGGCTCGAAGGCTATAGGGGCGAGCCCGTTGGGCGGTCAAGGCGCAAGCCTCGCCTCCACTCGCGCGATGAGCGCGCGGGCCGGGCGGCGAGGTTTCGGAAAGAGTGCGGCAGCCGACCTGCCGCGCCGGCGCCCCGGGAGCGATGGTTGCCGCCGCCGGTGCCCTCGGCTAGCCCTGGTCGCCACCGCGAAGCAGGAGGGAAGGCACATGGAGCTCAGCGCACGCAATCAGCTCAAGGGAACGGTCAAGAACGTCTCGACCGGCAACATCATGGCGGAGGTCACCGTGGACATCGGCGGCCAGGAGATCGTCTCGGTCATCACCAAGAGCTCGGTCGAGCGCCTCGGAATCAAGGCAGGGCAACCCGTCACCGTGATCATCAAGGCGACCGAGGTGATGCTGGCCCGCTAGCCGCACGGCGGACCGCGGACGCCACCAGCCAGCTCGGCTCTCTGACTCCCACCGGGTTGCGCGTATAGTCCGCCCGGTGAACAGTCCAGCTCCGGAGACGAGAGCCATCCAGCCTGTCGAGGACGCCGACGCGCCAGTTTTGCGCGCGAGATGGGCGAGCCCTGTCCTCTGGGCGGTGCTCGCCACGCTCGCGTGGCGGCTCGTCTTCCTGCTGTGGACCGACTTCGCCATCGAGTCCGACGAGGCGGTCATCGGCCTGATGGCCAAGCACATCGGCGAGCTGCGCGAGTTTCCGGTCTGGTACTACGGCCAGGAGTACATGGGGGCGCTCGAGGCCTATGTCGCCGCGCCGTTCGTGAAGCTGTTCGGCCCGCGCGCGGTCTCGCTCAAGCTGACCGCGCTCGCCTTCGCGCTCGTCTTCGCCTGGGCCTCGGCCCGCTTCGCGAGGCAGGTGTTCGGCGAGCGACCGGCGATGGTCTTTACGGTTGCCTACCTGGTCGCCGGCCCGCTGATGCTGACCTTGTGGACGGTCAAGCTGCGCGGCGGGTTCGTCTCGACCCTCGCCATCGGGCAGCTCGTGCTCTTGCTTGCGCTGCAGCTCGGGACGCCGGGGGGGGCCAGCGCGCGCGGCGCAGGCGCGCTCGGCCTGCTCGCCGGTCTCGGCATCTGGATGAACCCGCTGGTCGTGCCCTTCCTCGGCGCCGCCGGGCTGTACCTCGTCGGGCGCCGCCAGTTCATCGCGCGGCCTGCGGCGCTTGCCGCCTGCCTCGGCGGCGCGGCCCTCGGAGCGGCGCCGTTCTGGATCTACAACCTGCGGCACTCGTGGGGGACGTTCCGGGTGCTGCTCGGAGGAGAGGGCAACTTCGAGGTCGCCAAGCACCTGGTGACGACGTTCAAGAGCCATCTCCCGGTCCTCCTCGGAGTCCTGCCGCCGTGGCCGCCCGAACGCCCCATTCCGCTCTGGGGTTGGCCCGTCCTCGTCCTCTTTGCCGCGGCCTCGTTGGCGTTGCTGTGGCACGCTCGGCGCGGGCTCGCCGGCCTGGCGATGCCCTCGCTGCGGCCGACCAACGGCGCCGAGCTCTACGTGCTGACCGGCTTAGGCTTTCTCGCCTGCGCGATGTTCACGCGCTTCGGCTCGGAGCCCGAGCCGCGCTACGCCATCGTCCTCTTCGTCTTCCTCGCCCCCGCGCTCGGGCTGCTGCTCGGCGCCCTATGGGAGCGCGGCGGCCCCGGGAAGGTCGCCTCCGGGCTCGCCCTCGCCGGCGTGCTCGCGGTGAACGCGGGCTCGATCTACGCCTTCGATCGCCGCCTTCCGACACAGCCGCTCTTCAACATCCGCGACGGGGTCATCAACCCGCTCGACCAGTCGCAGCTCTATCAAGTGCTCGAGAAGGAAGGCATCGACGGCCTGAACGCCGAGTATTGGATGGGCTACCGCATCGCCTACGAGACTGGTGAGCGGGTGATCACGGTGCCGGGCCGCTACGGGCCGTACACCGACCTGTTCCGCAAGTCCCGGCGGCAGGCCTGGCTCTTTCGCAACGGCGGGGTGCCGCTGCGCCAGCGGCGGGCGCTGCTCGCAGAGCTCGACTCGCTCGCCATCCCCTTCCGCGAGATGGCGCTCGAGAGCTATTGGCTCATCCTCCCGGACACCGGGATTCCGCGGGAGCGCTGGCAGGGCTCGAGCTCCACGGGAACCGAGCCGCGCTTCGCCTTCGACCGCGATCACTCGAGCCGCTGGACCACCGGGAGCGCTCAGCGGCCTGGCCAGTGGCTCGAGGTGGATCTCGGCGAGCCGCAGAGACGATCGAGCGTGTCTCGGTCCTCTTTGGCCAGGGCGACGCGCCGCGGCGACTGAGGCTCGAGGCTTCGACCGACGGGACGAGTTGGGAAACGTTGACCGAGACCGAGCACGTGACGCGGAGCTGGGTCTTTTCGACTGCTGGCCGGACGGCGCGCAAGCTCAGGTTCACCCAGCTCGGGTCCTCGCCGAACCGGTGGTGGTCGGTGCACGAGATCTACGTCTACGGCCCGAAGGGCGACTAGGGCGGGCAGCCCAAGGTCCGGTGTGGCTCGCGGCCGACGAAAGCCCGCGGCGGCTACGGCTTCGGGATGCGCAGGGTCTTCGAGATCATCGCGCTGCCGCTCAGCACGTAGAGCAGCGACAAGGGGTGCAGTCCGGTCGGGCCGATGGCGATGTGGCCAAGCAGCAGGCTGTCGCCAATCCGTCCGAGCCCCGCGGCGACGGCGAGGAGCGCGACAATGACCAGGCTCGTCGGGATGGGCGTCCCCTCGTAGTAGCGGACCTTGCCTCCGGGCCCGGTGAGGCTCGCGGCGGTCGCGTTGTAGCGGGCCAGGCGGCTGATGCCACAGCCGACGAAGAAGATGAGCGCGAGCGCGTCGAGGCCGTCCTGGAGCCCGAGCGCGAAGCCGAGCGTGGCCGGGGCGACTCCGAACGAGACGAGATCGGCCAGCGAGTCGAGCTCCTGGCCAAGCGGTGACGGCGCGCCCCGGCGCCGGGCGATGCGACCGTCGGCGATGTCGGCGGCCAGCGCGAACGGCAGCAACGCGAAGGCGAGCCACATCCAGCCGGTTGCGCCGGTGGCCACGAACTTCATCGAGGCGAGCACCGAGCCCATCCCTGCGAAGCCGTTCGCCAGAGTGACGAGGTCGGCGGCGCGAAAGCCGCGGACCATCGAGAAGTGGCGGGGGCCTTCTGTCTTCACTCGGCGTCCTGGGGTGTCGGGTGGAGGGGGGGGGGCAAGGTAGCGCTGCGACGGTCGAGAGTCGACAGTCGAGAGTCGAGGGTGGACGGTCGGGGGGGGCGGTCGGGGGGCGGTCGGGGGGCGGTCGGGACAGTCTTGTTCGGTCGCCGGGGCGGGCTGGCTCGCCGTAGCGCGGCCCGTCGCTTGGCGGCGCGCTCGACGTCCGCGGCGAGGTCGGGCCGCGAGGGAGTGTCTAGTTTTGGTGAGTGACGAAGATCGTTTGTCCGGAGGCGAGGCCGCGGAGGGGGGGGAAATGGAGCACGGGACGCCGGAGGAGAACGTGCACGGAGGTGGAGCTTTCGAGAAAGCTCCGAAGTTGTCGGGCCGGGCGGCCGAAGCTGCGCAGCGCGGTCGCGCACAGGCCAGGCGCTTCGCGGGAGTGGCCCGCAAGCGGCTCCTGAAGAAGGCGGACAGCCGCAAGGGGCACCTCGCCGCGGAGCTCGAGGACCTGGCGGGAACGATCGACAACCTCTCGGCGAGCCTCGGCGCGCGCGGGCGCCGGTCGCAGCAGAAGGTGGCGAGCCAGGGCGCGAGCGTGCTGCGCAAGGCGTCGGTCGCGCTGCGCGACAAGAGCAGCGAGGAGTTGCTCGCCAGCGCCAAGAACGAGGTCAAGGCGCGGCCCGCGGTCTATGTCGCCGGCCTCTTCGCGCTTGGCTTCCTGGGCGGGCGGTTGCTGCGCAGCTAGCGGGGAGGCGCGCAGGGATGCCTTGGGACGCCTGAGCGCAAGGGGACGAGCTGGCAGGCGGGCTCCTCTTGGAGAGGTGAGGGCGCGCGAGGAGGCAGCGGTGAAGAGGGCGGCCGAGTTGAAGGACCGGGCGATGGCGAGCACGACGGTGCTCGCGGCGGCAGGCGGCTCGCTGGGCGCGCTGGTCGGTGCGCTCCTGGCGCGCAAGCGTGCCCGGGCGTCGGCGCGCAAGGAGCGCTTCCATCGGCAACAGGTGTCGGAGAAGGCCGAGCAGGCGCGAGGTGAGGCCGCCGCCGGGCCGGCCGACGCGACGGAGCGCGTCTCCGATGCTGGCGTCACGCTAAGCGAACAGGCTGTCGAAGCCGGGGCGGGCCTTCGCGAGCGGGCCGCGGAGCCTGGGGACGAAAACCAAGAGCCCGCCGCTGGCGTCCGGGAGCGGCTCTCCTCGCGCGGCGAGGCGAAGGCCAGGACGGCTGGCTGGTATCACCAGAAGGTGGACCAACAGCCCCTCTTGCTCGCGCTCGGCTCGATGGCGCTCGGCATGGCCTCGGCCTTCCTCTTTCCGGTCACGCGCCTTGAGCACGAGGCCGTCGCTTCGCTAAAGGAACACGCGCGCGCAAAGCTCCGTGCCCAGGGGGTGCAGCTCCCAGACCGACACGAGGAGAAACCCGCGCAACCGGACGAATGACAGCAGGCCGGGATGCCGCTCGAGGAGGCGCTGCTCGGGCCGAGCCACCCTCTGGCCAGATGCGGAGCCCCCGGCGCCCCGTGGCCCGGTCATCGACTGAGCTCGGCGCTTCGCGACTGCGCCGGGGGGGGGCTCCACCCGAGAGCGCTCCCGACCAACAGCACCATTGGTGCGAGATCACGTCGGGCCACGGAACCGGCGAAGAGCTCGGCTGAACCCGGCGGGCCCTCGACTTCGGCCTCGCAAGCTCGGCCTCCGCCCGGGCTGACCGGTGTTGGTTCAAGATCACAGCCAGTCAAAGGGCTGGTAACAAGCTCGGGGTAGCCGCGGGCCGACGGGAGGTCGGCCACCGAGAAGACTCGTGGTCGCCCCAATGCTGGGCACGGGATGTCGTCTCTGCCGTCTGCGCTTCTGCCCCCCGCGGCCGCCTTCGGCGGTTGCCATTTTCCCAGGCACGTGAAACCAGTGGCCTCCACGTACGGAAGCCGGCGGAGGGAGAGCGGGGCCAGGGACGCCAAGCCTCTCTGGGCCGCCGCGGGATGGTTCGTCTCCCGAGGCGAATCGCCGGCGGCGATTCTGAGAGGAGGAGAGGAGAGAGAGATGATCGACCAGGCCGCCTTGATCGCCGACGTTCAGGCCCTCGTGCGCTGCCGAAGCGTGTCGGGTGAAGAAGCGGTCGCTGTCGAGGCGTTCTGCGAAATGCTGAAGCGGCTCGGTTATGACGAGGTGACGGTCGACCCGACCGGCAACGTCGTCGCGCTCATCCGTGGCGGCCGCCCGGGCGAGCGGCTTCTCTTCGAGGGCCATATCGACACCGTCGATGCGGGCGACCGCTCGCTCTGGACGCGCGACCCCTTCGGCGGCCACCTGGAAGAGGGGCGCATCTACGGGCGCGGGACTTCGGACATGAAGGGAGCGCTGGTGGCGATGGCCCACGGGCTCGCCAGCCTCATCCCGGAGAAGGAGCGGCTCTCCGGCGAGATCGCCCTTACCGCGGTCGTCTGCGAGGAGATCTTCGAGGGGGTCGCGTTCGGCCGCGTGCTCGACAGGCTCGAGCCCGACCTCGTCGTGATCGGCGAGGCGACCGAGCTCGAGCTGGCCGTCGGGCAGCGGGGGCGGGCGGAGATCGCAATCGAGACGTTCGGCAAGAGCGCCCACTCCTCGAACCCGGAGGCCGGCGTGAACGCCGTCGACGGCTTCGTCGCGCTCTTCGCGGAGCTGCGCGGGCTGGAGCTGCCGAGCCATCCACGGGTCGGACAGGCCATCCTCGAGCTGGTGGACGTGGTCTCCGAGCCCTATCCCGGCGAATCGGTTCTGCCCGCGCGATGCCGCTCGACTTGGGACCGCCGGCTGATACCCGGTGAGACCGCCCGCGAGGTGCTCGCGCCGGTCGAGGAGGCGATAGCCCGCGTCCGCGAGCGCGACCCGCGGGTGCGCGCCCGGGCGAGCATCGTCAAGGCCGAGGCCCGGACGCACACCGGCGCCGAGCTCTCGGCCGAGCGCTTCTTCCCGGGCTGGATAGCTCCCGAGGGCGCCGAGTACGTCGCCCGGGCGCAGCGGGCGCTCGCTTCGACTGGCCTGCCTGCCCGCGTCCGCTCCTTCGCCTTCTGCACCGACGGCACCGAGAGCGCCGGCCGCCGCGGGCTGCCCACGATAGGGTTCGGGCCTTCGCGCGAAGACCAAGCCCACGTCGCCGACGAGTACGTCGAGGTCGAGCAGCTCCTGGGCGCCGCCGCGGGCTACGCCGCGCTGGCTCGGGCCTTCCTCGGCGAGCGGGCCGATCGATGACGCGGCCGGTCGTGCTGGCCGGCGGGACGCTCGTCGACGGAACCGGCCGGCCTCCGTTTCCAGGCGACCTGCTCGTCGAGGCGGGGCGCGTCGCCGCCGTGGGCAAGGGGCTCGCCAGCGACGCGGCGCGCACGCGCGGCGCCCTCGTCCTCGACGCGACCGGCGCGTTCGTCTCCCCGGGGTTCATCGACTGCCACTCCCACAGCGACCTGCAGCACCTCGTGCCCTCGGGCCTCGACGCGAAGCTGCGCCAGGGCGTGACGACCGAGGTGGTCGGGCAGTGCGGCCTGTCGGTCTTCCCGCTGCCCGTGAGCCGGCGCCCGGGGTGGCGCGCGACCTCGGTGATCGGTGACCTCGACGAGCCGTGGGGATGGGAGAGCGCCAGCGCGTGGTTCGCCGCCCTTCGGGCGCGCGGGCTCGAGTGCCACGTCGTTCCCTTCGCAGGGCAGGGGACGGTCCGCTACGGCATCGCCGCCGACCGGAGCGGCCCGCTTGCGCCGGCTGAGCTCGAGCTCGTGGAGGCGCGGCTCGAGGAGGCCTTCGCCGCGGGCGCGGCCGGGCTGTCCTTCGGCTTGGTGTATGTCCCGGCGCTCTTCTCCGACCGCGCGGAGCTGCTGACCGCGGCGCGGGTCGCCGCTCGCTACGGCCGGCCGCTCGCCGTCCACCTGCGCAGCGAGAGCGACGAGCTGCTCGCGGCGGTTCGCGAGATGCTCGCGCTCGCCGACGAGACCGGTGTGCGGCTGCACCTCTCCCACCTCAAAGCGGTCGGCGCGCGCAACCGGCCGCAGCTCGACGAGGTGCTGCGGCTCGTCGAGGGCCGCGGCGTCGGCTTCGACCACTACCCGTACACGAGCGGCAGCACGACGCTGCTGTCGATCCTGCCGCCGGCGCTCTTCGAGAGTGGAGGGGTGCGTGGGGCGCTGGCGGCGCTCGGCGATCCGGCAGTGCGCTCGAGGCTCGAGGAGATCTACGCCGGGCAGCGGGAGGTGCCGGCGGGCGTGCCTTGGGACAACCTGCCGCTGCTCGTGGGCTGGGAGCGGATTCGAGTCGTCTCCGTGCGCGCCGAGGCCGACCGCGGCTGCGTCGGCCGGTCGCTGGCGGCTGTGGCCGAGGCGCGAGGCTCGAGCCCGGCCGAGGCGGCGTTCGACCTGTTGGTCAACTCGGCCGGGGATGTCCGGATGATCGACGACTACATGAGCGAGGAGGCGTTGGTCGCGGTGCTCCGCAGTCCGCTCGGCAGCGTCGCCAGCGACGCGCTCTTCGGCGGCCGGCCTCACCCCCGGCTCCATGGCTGCTTTCCGCGCGTCTTCGCCCGCTACGTCTTTGGCGAGCGCAAGGTGCTCGCGGTCGAGGAGGCCGTGCGCAAGATGACCGGCCTGCCCGCCGAATGGCTCGGGCTGAAGGATCGCGGCCTGCTCGCCCCCGGCCTGGCCGCCGATGTCGCCGTCTTCGAGCCGAGCTTTCGCGACGAGGCCGACGAGGCTTCCCCGGAGCGCCCGGCCCGGGGCCTGCGACACCTGCTCGTCGGAGGCGCGATCAAGGTGCGCGACGGCGAGGTCCTGGCGGGAGTCCGCCCCGGCAGTCTGCTCGTCCGCACCGCTGCCTGAGCGGTGTCCGGGCGCCTCCCTCCCGACTTGGCTCGGCCCGAGGCTCGCTCCCTCAGGCTGGCGTGGAGGCCGCGGGACGAGCGTGGCGATGTCTGCGCCCTCCGCGTGCGGCCGCGCGCGCTCTCTCTTCGGCTCGGGCCGGACAGGCAGCGCGAACATTGAAGGGGGCGATAGGGCGCCCTAAGATACCGCCTCATTTTCAACGGTTTGCGCGAAAGTCACCGATGGCCGAAGACCAGCTCCCCGAGAACCCTCCTCCCGCGCCGAAGCAGACACGCCTCGTGCTGCACGAGCTGCCCAGGCCCGGCCTGATCAAGAAGTTGTTGATGGCCTTGGGGCTGCTCGCTGCCGCCGGGGTGGTGGTCGGCGCGATAACGGTCCTCGTCGCCTACGCGATCTATTCGAAGGGCCTGCCCGAGCTGCCGACCGTCGAGGACTACCGCCCGCCCATTCTCACCGAGCTGTGGACCTCCGACCGCGTGCTGGCGGGCGAGCTCTACGACGAGCGGCGCAAGGTGGTGCCCTACGAGCGCATCCCGAAGAAGCTCGTCCAGGCTTTCATCGCCGCAGAGGACGACCGCTTCTTCGACCACCCGGGCTTCGACCCGGCAGGCATGGCTCGGGCCGCCTACACGACCTACCTCAAGCGCACTCGGGTCCAGGGCGGCTCCTCGCTCACCCAGCAGGCGGCCAAGGCGGTTCTCGTCTCGGTCGAGCTGTCGAAGATCACCGACGAGCAGGTGCGCGCTGAGGTCGAGCGGATGCTCGGGCCGCAGGGGATGCAGGACCCGGAGGCGGTCGAGCGCGCCGTCTTCAAGGCGCACGCGAAGCTGCGCGCCGAGGCCCACGCGCGGGCCACCGAGAAGAAGATCCGCCGCAAGATCCGCGAGCTGATCCTCGCGCTGCGCCTCGAGAAGGCGCTCACCAAGGAGCAGATCCTCTTCCTCTATCTGAACAACGTCTACCTCGGGCACCACGCCTACGGCGTGCAGGCGGCCGCCGAGAACTACTACCGCAAGGACGTGCGCGACCTGACCCTGGGCGAGGCGGCGCTGCTCGCCGGCCTGCCGCAGGCGCCCAGCAAGTACTCGCCATTTCGCAACCCCAAGCTCGCCAAGGAGCGTCGAGAGTACGTCCTTCGCCGCATGCTCGAGGAGGGCATGATCACCGAGGAGGAGCGCAGGGCCGCCGCCGCCGAGGAGGTCTCCGTCTACCCGGTCGAGGACGTCTTCCGGCAGTTCGCGCCGTTCTTCGCCGAGCACGTGCGGCGCGACCTGGTGCGCCGCTACGGCAACGAGCGCGTCCTCAAAGACGGCCTGACGGCCTACACGTCGATGGACGCCGAGCGCCAGCGCGCCGCGCAGGTGGCGATGCTCGACGGGCTGATCAGCGTGGACAAGCGCCAGGGCTTCTACGGCCCGATCCAGAAGCTGGCCACCGAGGCCGAGCGCAGGGCGTTCGAGAAGAAGGTCGCCGACAAGCTCGGCGACGAGCAGTTGACCGAGGGCCGCTACTACGTCGGCTACGTCGAGCGCATCGAGAAAGAGGACAACTTCGCGGTCGTCAACGTGGGCAGCCAGCGCGGCAAGCTGCCCATCCTCGGGATGCGCTGGGCGCGCGAGCCCAATCCGGAGAAGTACTACCCGCACGCGCTCATCAATCACGTCGACGAGGCGCTGAAGGTCGGCGACGTCATCGTGGTGCGCGCCGTCCCGCGCAAAGAGCTCGAGAACGAGGCGGGCTGGAGCGACTCCGAGCGCCGCTTCCTCAAGCAGCTTCCCGCAGAGGGGCCTTTCCTGCGCCTCGAGCAGGAGCCGCGCCTGCAGGGCGCCATCGTCGCGGTTGACCCCGAGAGCGGCTATGTCGTCGCGATGATCGGCGGCTACGACTTCGACGCCAACGAGTTCAACCGCGCCTTCCAGGCGTGCCGCCAGCCGGGCAGCTCGTTCAAGCCGGTCGTCTACTCGGCGGCCATCGAGCTGCTCGAGTGGCAGATCAACCACGTGCTCGTCGACTCGCCGGTGGTCTTCGACGACCCCGACAACCAGCTGCGCTGGAAGCCGGAGAACTACGGCGAGAACTTCAAGGGCGACGTGCTGTTGCACACCGCGCTGGTCAACTCGATGAACATCCCGGCGGTCAAGACGCTGCACGCGGTGGGCGTCAAGCCGGCCGTTGAGTGGGCGCGCCGGCTCGGGATCACCACGCCGATCAACGAGGACCTCTCAATGGCCCTGGGCGGCTCGTGCGTGCGGCTGCACGAGCTGGTCGGCGCCTACGCGACGATGAACCGCGGCGGCACGCGGATCGCGCCCGTCTACGTGCGCAAGGTCGAGGATCGCTTCGGGCGCACGCTCGAGGACCACACCGCGTTCGACGACGAGTTCGCCACCTTCGAAGAGCGGGTGGCCGCCGGCTACGCCCGGCTGTTCTCGAAGCCGGAGCGGGTGATGAAGCCCGAGACCGCCTTCCTCATCACCTCGCTGATGCGCGACGTCGTGCGCGAGGGCACCGGCGTTGCCGCCCAGAGGCTCGGCAAGCCGGCCGCGGGCAAGACCGGGACGACCAACGACTCCTTCGACACCTGGTTCATGGGCTTCACCAAGGACCTCGTGACCGGCGTCTGGCTCGGCTACGACCTCTACGAGCGTCCGTTGGGCCGCTACGAGACCGGCGGCCGCGCGAGCCTGCCAATCTGGGTCAACTTCATGCGCGCAGCGCTCGCCGAAAGGCCCCAACCCGAGTTCGAGCCCCCGGCGGACGCCGACATCGTGTTCGCGCGCATCGACCTGGACAGCGGCAAGCTGGCAGCGCCCGACAACCGGCGTGCGATGAACGCCCCCTTCGTCCGCGGCAAAGAGCCGAAGGAGGCTGCGCTCGGCCACGGCCAGGTCGATCCCACCGAGTTCATGTGGCACGAGGCGCCGTAGACCGAGAGTCTCGGGCGCTCGGTCTCGGCTCGAAGCGAAGCTGCGGTCTCGCTGTCCGCTCGTCGCGAGCCGCGGCGACCAGGAGCGGTGTAGGCGGAGCTGGAGCTCCGCCGTCCAGTCTGCGGCTCCGCCCTCGGGACTGCGGCTCCGCCCTCCACCGCGCGCGGAGCCTGCCCCGACCGCCGAGCCTTCCCCTGACGCCAACCCTCGACTCTCGACTGCCTTTATTGACCCGCCCCAAGGCCAAACCTAAGATCCTCGGCTCGTACTGTTCACCAGCGGAGACTGCTCGCCGATGTGCGTTCGTAGACCGGGGGGCTCGGTCCTGGTGGCACTGGCGGCTGTGCTCGCCAGTGCCTTGCCCCTCTCCGTTCGGGCGGCGAGCCGGCCTCCGGTGAGCGCGCTGGTCGCCAAGAACACCGCGCCCTACCAGCAGGCGCTCGCGGCCTTCAAGCGCGCCTACGACGGCCCGGTCGTCACTCACGTGCTCGACTTCGAGGCCGACGCGGTCGCGGCCGTGCGCGCCGAGAAGCCCGCGCTCGTGCTCGCGGTGGGCGTCAAGGCCGCCAAGGCCGCCCGCGAGCTCGGCGAGGCGACTCCGGTCGTCTACTGCATGGTCATCGAGCCCAAGGCCAACGGCATCGACGCCGACCACGTCGTCGGCGTGCCGCTCGAGATCCCGGTCGAGACCCAGCTCGAGCAGCTCAAGCGCCTCGCGCCCGATCTCGGCAGCATTGGCCTGGTCTTCAACCCGGCGCGCTCGGCGAACAAGCTGGGCGAGGCCGTGGCCGCGGCCGCCAAGCTGTCGATGACCGTCGTGGGCGAGCCGGCCTCGTCGGCGGCGCAGTTCCCCGACTCGCTGCAGGCGGTGCTGCCCAAGGCAAAGGCGCTCTGGCTGCTGTCGGACCCGACGCTGCTGACGCAGGACACGCTGCGCCTGATGCTCGAGGCGTCGATGTCGCACAGGCTGCCGCTGCTGACCTTCTCCGACGAGTTCGTGCGGATGGGGGCGCTGATGGCGCTCGCGCCCGACTACGAGGGCGCCGGGATCGAGGCCGCCCGCCTGGCGCTCGAGATAGTCGGCGGAAAGAAGCCGGCCGAGGTCTCGCCGGCCCGTCCGCGCTGGAACCTGATCGTCAACCTCGCCACCGCCAAGGCGCTGGGACTGACCGTCCCCGCCGACGTGCTCAAGACGGCCATCGCAGTGCAGTAGGAGCGCGCGCCGCCCGGAAGACGGCGGCCCCGGGGAGCAAACAGATGAGCTGGCTGCACCGCTTCAGCCTCAGAACGATCATCTTCGGGTCCTTCACCCTCGTGCTGCTGATCACGATGCTGCCGACCCTGCTGCTCATCTCGCGCGAGGTCGACATGTCGCTGCGCGACAGCCTCGACATGCGCGGCAGCTACCTCGCCCGCTCGCTGGCCGAGCGCGGCGCGCTGCCCTTCCAGAACGAGCAGATGCGCAAGGAGGTGCTCGAGAGCGTTCAGATCGCCCAGGGCGAGGGCGGGGCCTTCCTGGTGGACGCGCAGCTCAAGTACCTCGGGTCGAGCTTCGCCGGGCTCGAGGTCGGGCCAGTGATCGCCAAGCTCGGAGAGGTCGATCGCACCAAGCTCGCGCAGGGCGCAGGGCCCTTGAGCGCCGGCCCGGGCCTCATCTTCTGGGCCCATCCGGCCAAGGAGCGCCGCCCCGACGTCATCGAGGGCAACGCGGCCGGCAGCGAGCGCATCGTCGGCTACGCGGTGGTGGTGCTCTCCGACAAGCAGGTCGTCGAGGCCAAGTCGAGCGTCCAGGAGGTGCTGCTGCTCGCCTTCATCTCCGGGATGGTCGCCTTTCTCGTGCTGCTGTTCTTCATCAGCCGCACCTTCATCATCCAGCCGCTGGCCGGGATGATGATCGCGGCCAAGAAGATCAGCGACTGTGACCTGACCGAGAAGCTGCCCGTCCACGGAAGCGACGAGCTCGGCCAGCTCGGCGGCGCGCTCAACCGCACCTCCGAGAACCTGCGGCTGACCTTGGGCAAGGTGAAGGGCGTCTCTGAGGGCATCGCCACCGTCATTGATCAGATAAGCCACACCGCCGACGTGGTCGCCCGCGGCGCGGCCACCACGGCGCAGTCGGTCGACGAGACGAGCAGCTCGATGGAGGAGATGATCGCCTCGCTCAAGGGCATCGCCGAGAACGTCGAGGTGCTCGCCCAGTCGGCAGAGGAGAGCAGCTCGTCGATTCTGCAGATGGCGGCGACCAACGACGAGGTCGCCGAGAACATCGCCCAGCTCGCCGCCTCGGTCGAAGAGACCACCGCGGCGATCGAGCAGATGACCTTCAGCATCAAGCAGGTTGCGAAGAACGTGGAAGACCTCGCGGCCACCGCCGAGGAGACGAGCAGCTCGATGAACGAGATGAACGTCTCCATCGGTCAGGTGGAGATGAATGCCAACGAGACCGCCAAGCTCTCTGAGCTCGTCTCCCAGGACGCCGAGACGGGGATGAAGTCGCTGCAGAAGACCCTCGGCGGCATCGACAAGATCAAGGAGTCGTCGAAGGAGGCCGCCCACGTCATCGAGAGCCTGGGCAAGAAGATCGAGACCATCGGCAACATCCTCAACGTCATCGACGACGTCGCCGAGCAGACCAACCTGCTCGCCCTCAACGCGGCGATCATCGCCGCCCAGGCCGGCGAGCACGGCAAGGGCTTCGCGGTCGTCGCCGACGAGATCAAGGATCTCGCCGAGCGCACCGGCGCCTCGACGAAGGAGATCAGCCACCTCATCCAAAGCATCCAGGAGGAGAGCCGCAACGCGATAGGTGCGATGGAGCGCGGCGTGCGCAACGTCGAGGAGGGCGTGCGGCTCGGTGGTGAGGCCGAGAGCGCGCTCAAGAAGATCAACGAGTCGGCCAGCAAGGCGACGCAGATGGTCAAGGCCATCGCCCGCGCCACTGTCGAGCAGGCGCGCGGCTCGAAGCAGGTCACCAACGCCATCAGCCGCATCGCCCAGACCGTGCAGCAGACGGCGACGGCGACCGCCGAGCAGGCCAAGGGCTCCGAGCAGATCATGAAATCGGCCGAGCGCATGCGGGCCATCACCAAGCACGTCGAGCGCTCCAGCCAGGAGCAGGCGCGCGGCTCGAAGCAGATCACGCGCTCCATCGAGAACATCAACGAGATGGTCAGCCACCTCAACCGCGCCCAGAAGGAGCAGACCAAGGGCAGCGAGCAGGTGATGAACGCCGTCGAGTCGATCAAGAACGTCGCCGACCAGCAGAACCGCTCGATGCAGGAGCTTGAGCGGGCGATCGACGCCCTCGCCAAGCAGGGTGACGTGCTGCGCGACGAGGTGCGCCGGTTCCGGGTGTAGACGCGCCGGCCTTACGGAGCGCCGGCCTTCGTGCCGGCGCCCCCGGGGATTCCGAGCGCCGGCCTTACGGAGTGCCGGCCTTCGTGCCGGCGCCCCCGGGGATTCCGAGCGCCGGCCCGGAGTGCCGGCCTTCGTGCC